>NZ_JAERRE010000010.1:93424-147492 GCF_016735645.1 Pseudomonas sp. B7 | reverse complement strand
CCTACACCATCACCGATGCCGACGGCGACACCAGCACCGCCAACCTTGTGTTGCAGATCCACAACAACGACGATCCGGTGGTCATCAACGGGTTGAACGTCGAGGGCGGCGAACTCACCGTCTACGAAAAAAATCTGAGCGACGGCAGCAGCCCTGACGCTCCAGCCCTGACCCAAAGCGGCACCTTCACCATCACCGCGCTGGACGGCGTCACCACCCTGACCATCGGCGGCATCGCCGTGGTCACCAATGGCGTGGCCGCCGGCTTCCCGCAATCAATCGTCACTCCGTTGGGCAGCACGCTGACCATCACCGGCTTCAACGCTGCAACCGGCGTCGTCAGCTACAGCTACACCCTGGTCGATAACGAAGCGCACCCGACTGCCAACGGCGCGAATGTGCTGAACGAGCAATTCGCCGTGACCGTAGTCGATGACAACGGCACCACCACCAACGCGACGCTGGACGTGAACATCGTCGATGACTTGCCAAAAGGCGTGGACGACAGCAACGCGAGCACCGCGTCGGAAACCAATCTCACGCTGAGCGGCAACGTCCTGACCAACGACGTGCAGGGTGCTGACCGCGTGCCTGTCGGCGAAAACGCCGGCCCGATCACGGCGGGCACTTTCACCGGGAGTTACGGGACATTGGTGCTGAACGCCAACGGCACTTACACCTACACCCTCAATACCAACGATGCGGACTTCAAAAACCTGCACGGCGGTGGCAACGGCACTGAAACCTTCACCTACACCATCACCGATGCCGACGGCGATACCAGCACCGCGAATCTGGTGCTGAACATCCACAACAACGACGATCAGGTGTACCTCAACGGCATCGACGTCAACGGTGGCGAACTCACCGTCTACGAGAAAAACCTCAGCGACGGCACCAGCCCCAACACCCCGTCACTGACCCAGAGCGGCACCTTCACTGTGACTGCCCTCGACGGTCTGCAAACCCTGACCGTGGGGGGCATTGCCGTGATCACCAACGGCGTTGCGGCAGGCTTTCCGCAGTCGGCGGTCACTCCGCTGGGCAGCACGCTGACCATCACCGGATACGACCCGGCCACTGGCGTGGTCAGCTACAGCTACACCCTGGTGGATAACGAAACCCATCCGACCGCCAACGGCGCCAACAGCATCACCGAGAACTTCAACGTGGTGGCGACGGACACCGATGGCAGCACCGCCACCGGGCAGATCAACGTCAACATCATCGACGACCTGCCGACCGCCAAACCCGACGCGACGTCGGTGCAGGAGGGCGGCACCGTCAGCGGCAACGTGCTGGACAACGATATCGGCGGCGCCGACGGCCCGGCTGCCAGTGGCGCGGTAGTGGGCGTGCGCGCCGGTTCCGACACCTCGACCTCGGCCATCGGCGGCCTCAACAGCAACATCAACGGCACCTACGGCTACCTGACCCTCGACGCCAACGGCAACGCGGTCTATCACAGCAACCCGAATGCCGTGAGCGGCCCGGGTGCGGTGGACGTGTTCACCTACACCGTGCGCGATTCCGACGGTGACGAAAGCACCACCACCATTACCATCGACGTCTACAACAGCAAACTGTGCGCGGTCAGCGACACCGACGTCACCGTCTACGAAAAAGCCCTCGATCTGACCAAGGACGGCCAGGATCTGGCTCCTGGCACGGTCACCGGCAGCGATCCGACCAGCACCGGGGAAACAGCGTCCGGCACGCTGGTCGGCTCGGTCACCGGCGCGGTCGGTGCGATCAGCTATGCGCTGGTCGGCAGCGCCACCGGCAACTACGGGCAGATCGTGCTCAACCCCGACGGCACGTACACCTACACCCTGACCTCACCGGCCAGCACCACCCCGCACGCCGATGACGGCGCCAACAGCCTGACCGAAACCTTCACCTACCAGGCCACCGATTCGCTGGGCAACGTCGTCACCAGCAGCCTCGTGGTCAACATCGTCGATGACGTGCCGAAGGCGATCAACGACAGCAACGCCAGCACCGCGTCGGAAACCCAGTTGACCCTCAACGGCAACGTGCTGACCAACGACGTGCAAGGCGCCGACGTGGTGGCGACCGGCCCGAATGCCGGCCCGATCACCCCCGGCACCTTCACCGGGACTTACGGTACGCTGGTGCTGAACGCCAACGGCACGTACACCTACACGCTCAACACCAACGACGCAGACTTCAAAAACCTGCACGGCGGTGGCAACGGCACCGAGACCTTCACCTACACCCTGACCGATGCCGACGGCGACACCAGCACCGCCAACCTGGTGCTGAACATCCACAACAACGACGATCCGGTGGTCCTCAACGGCCTCGACGTGTATGGCGGCGAGCTGACCGTTTACGAGAAAAACCTCAGCGACGGCACCAGTCCCGACACCCCGGCGCTGACCCAGAGCGGCACCTTCACCGTCACCGCCCTCGACGGTCTGCAAACCCTGACCGTGGGCGGCATCGCCGTGATGACCAACGGCGTTGCGGCCGGCTTCCCGCAATCGACCGTCACCCCGCTGGGCAGCACGCTGACCATCACCGGTTACAACCCGACTACCGGCGTGGTCAGTTACAGCTACACCCTGGTCGATAACGAATCCCATCCGAACGCCAACGGCGCCAACAGCATCACCGAGAACTTCAACGTGGTGGCGACCGACACCGACGGCAGCACTGCGACCGGGCAGATCAACGTCAACATCATCGACGACCTGCCGACCGCCAAGGCCGACACCGGCTCGGTGGCGGAGGGCGGCACGGTCAACATCAGCGTGCTGGGCAATGACGTCAGTGGCGCAGATGGCGCGGCGATCGTGGTCGGCGTGCGCGCCGGCGGCAACACCGCGACTTCGGCCATCGGCGGCCTCAACAGCAACATCAACGGCAACTACGGTTACCTGACCCTCGATGCGGCCGGCAACGCGGTCTATCACAGCAACCCGAACTCGGTGAGCCCGCCGGGCGCCACCGACACTTTCACCTACACCATCCGCGACAGTGACGGCGACGAAAGCACCACCACCATCACCGTCAACGTCGCCGACAGCAAGCTTGTGGCCTCGACCGATCAGGACGTGACCGTCTACGAGAAAGCCCTCGACCTGACCCAGGACGGACAAGACCTGGCCCCCGGCACGGTCACCGGCAGCGACCCGGGCAACACCGGCGAAACCGCGACCGGCACGCTGGTCGGTTCGGTCAGCGGCGGCAGCGGGGCGATCACCTACACCCTGGTCGGCAGCGCCACCGGGACTTACGGGCAGATCCAGCTCAACGCCGACGGCACGTACACCTATACCCTGACCTCGGCGCCGAAAACCACGCCGAACGCCAACGACGGGCCGAACACCCTGAGCGAAAGCTTCACCTACAAAGCCACCGATGCGCTGGGCAACAGCACCACCAGCACCATCGTGGTCAACATCGTCGACGACGTGCCAAAAGCGGTAGCCTCGGAGCGTTCGGTGGCGGCGGTGGAGATCGACTCCAACATCCTTATCGTCCTCGACATCTCCGGCAGCATGGCTGACGCCTCCGGCGTACCGGGTCTGTCGCGGCTGGAACTGGCGAAGCAGGCGATCAGCGCCTTGCTCGACAAGTACGACGATCTGGGCGATGTGAAAGTGCAGCTCGTCACCTTCAGCAGCAACGCCACCGACCGCACTTCGGTGTGGGTCGATGTCGCGACGGCCAAGACCCTTCTGGCCGGCCTCAGCGCGGGCGGCGGCACCAACTACGACGCTGCCGTGGCAACCATGTACAACGCGTTCAACACCTCGGGCAAACTCACCGGGGCACAGAACGTCGGCTACTTCTTCTCCGACGGCAAACCCAACGAGGGTGACATCGGCACCGCCGACGAAGCGACGCTCAAGGCGTTCCTCGATGCCAACAACATCAAGAACTACGCGATCGGCCTGGGCAGCGGCGTGAGCAACGCCAATCTCGATCCGCTGGCGTACGACGGCATCACGCACACCAACACCAACGCAGTGGTGGTCACCGACCTTAATCAACTCAATTCGGTGCTGTCCGGCACTGTTGAGGGCGCGCCGGTCACCGGTTCGTTGATCGGCGAGGGCGGCACGTTCGGCGCCGATGGCGGGTTCATCAAGTCCATCGTGGTCGACGGCACCACCTACACCTATGACCCGAAAGCCAACGGCGGGCAGGGTTCACTGGTCGCCAGCGGCGGCGCCAACCACGGCACGTTCAACACGGTGAACAACACCCTGAGCATCGCCACCAACAACAGCGGCACCCTGGTGGTCAACCTCGATACCGGCGACTACAGCTACACCTCGCAGAAAACTACCACCGTGGTGATCACCGAGAACATCGGCTTCACCCTCAGCGACAACGACGGCGACCTCGCCAGCTCGACCCTGACCGTGAAAGTGATCCCCAACGCGCCTCCGGTGGCGGTGGACGACCACATCATCACCAACGTGCTGTCGGGCAACATCGTGGTGCCGGGCGAACTGTTGCTGGCCAACGACACCGACCCGAACGGCGACACCCTCAACGCCACGCCAACCTCGTTCAACACCGGCTGGATCTCCAAATCCGCGGACTTCACCGGCAGCGGCGCGATCAGCTTCACCGGCACCAACGCCAACACCGCCGCCAACCAGAACCTGGCCAACGTGCGCAATGCGTTCAGCGCCAACGCCGCAACCATGACCGCCGTGCTGGTGGTCAGCGGCTACCTCGGCGCGGTCACCAACACCAATGCCAACGATGAAGACCGCATCACCGTCAACCTGCGCCAGGGTGAAACCCTCAACCTGGACCACAACCTGGCGGCCGGTCACATCACCATGGAGTACTCGATCAATGGCGGCGCCTGGATCGCCCTCGCGGACGGCCAGACCCTGACCGCGACGTCCGACGGCGTCTACCAGATCCACATCACCAACATCACCAACACCACGGGCAGCAACGCCAACGCGGCGGAGAACTACCAGCTGACCATGACCCTCAACTACGCCGGGGCCCACGACATCACCCCGGACTACCACGGCACCTACACCGCCAACGACAACCACGGCGGCAGTGACACGGCGAACGTGACCATCAGCTATCAGGACGGCCACACCCTCACCGGTACCTCGGGCGATGACGTGCTGGTGGCCGGCACCGGCGACAACATCATCAACGCCGGCGACGGCAACGATGTACTGACCGCAGGCTCCGGCAACAACGAACTGCACGGCGGGGCCGGCAACGACTTGCTCTACAGCGGCCCGGGCAACGACCTGCTCGACGGCGGCACTGGCATCGACACCGCCAGCTACGCCCACGCCACTGCCGGGGTGACGGTCAACCTCGGCCTGCTCGGTGCGCAAAACACCATTGGTGCCGGGACAGACACCCTGACCGGTATCGAAAACCTGGTCGGCTCGAACTTCAACGACACCCTCACCGGCGACAACAATAACAACGTGATCAACGGCGGTCTGGGCAACGACATCCTCAACGGCGGCGGGGGCGATGACCTGCTGATCGGCGGGATGGGCAACAACACCCTGACCGGCGGGCCGGGCGCCGACACCTTCCAGTGGCTCAAGGGCAACAGCGGTCATGACCTCGTCACCGACTTCACTCCAGGCACCGACAAGCTCGACCTGTCGCAACTGCTGCAAGGTGAAAACGGCACCTCGGCGTCACTGGATGACTACCTGCACTTCACCGTCACCGGCAGCGGCGCCTCGGTCATGACCAGCATCGATGTCAGCGCCATGGCCGGCGCCACGCCTAACCAGACCATCGACCTGGCCGGCGTCAACCTCGCCAGTCATTACGGCGTGACGCCGGGGGCCGGTGGGTTGATCGCCAGCGGGCACGATACGGCGACGATCATCAACGGCATGCTGAATGATCATTCGTTGAAGGTGGATACGGTGTAAGCCGGAGCTGAAACGACAAAACCCGCTATCCCGGTTGAACGGGAGAGCGGGTTTTCAGAGCCGGGACTGGAAAACAAATACGTCCCCATTTCCTTTGCACCAGGTAGCACGAGAACAGAATGCTCGCCCAAATCAGCCTGATCGCGTAGCCCTTGCTTTTGAGCAGAATGCCGTTGCCATCAAGATAATCACGGATCCATGGCCCGAGCCGGGGATGCTCGACCAGCCATTGGTAGAAAAGGGCCGGTGAATAAATGCGTCCCCTTTTCACCCGCCGTTTCTCCCAACCGGTCAACGCAACGTACACTTTCTCTATTTCAGGACTGGATAATCTCTTATTTGTTAACTCTTTTCGCCTAGGTCGGGTTAGTGCTAACTCCATTTAATTATTTTGATTTCGAAGGTGCCGCGAATTTCGAAGCTAGATATTTCCTTGTTGTCCGTCGCTGTGTACTGGTATCTATCTTTGCCAAAAGAGTAATCAGAATATATAAAATTGTTCGAGTGATAAATAAGTATGTCGAGTGAGTGGCCCGCGTGATTGAATTCTATTGTTTTTGCAGTCGATGGTAGTGTGAATCTTGAATTGATCCCGCCTGCCACTAACAGTTTGATGTTATTTGCCGAGATAATACGTGCTGGGTAGAATCCCTGATTTTGGGGGGTAAAGGTTAATTCGCTCGGGAATATAAAAGATGCATTAGTTGGAAGGATCTGGTCAGGTGTACTCCTAAAGTCTTCTATTGTTTCATTCGTGCCCACGGTCAATGCCCATTGGTCAGTGGGCACCGAACTTGAGTTTGCTCGCAAGCCAAAGGTGTGCACCCCGTCCAGCATATTCAGCACTCGATGGAGGTATCGACCGCTCTGGTTGTACACGCTGCCGGCTGGGGTCAAAACCTTAAGTGTGCCGTTATGGGTATCGGTTATTTCCAGCGGATTTCCGGGCGGCCCGTCAGCACCCATTTCGATGCCTTTGGATTGCGTGGTGTCGGGGTTATTCAGCGGAGTTCCACCGGGATACGTGGTGAAGAAAGAGAAAAACGGATTCTGGGTGCTCATGAGAAACGCTCCTTCGTGGACTCAGCCGTTTCTGCCGGATCAGAAGCGGGCCTGTGACATGAAGCACCATCAGAGGAATGTTGCGCACCTGTCAACTCCGACAGTCACGACAAGCGGTCAAGGCTTGCGCAAGGTCTTCTGCCGCAGGATATAAACCGTCACCAGCACCGCACTGGTGAGCATGAACCCCCGCGCCCACGGCAGCGGCACCAGGTAGCACGAGAACAGAATGCTCGCCCACATCAGCCCGATCGCGTAGACCTTGCCCTTGAGCGGAATGCCGTTGCCGTCGAGGTAATCGCGGATCCATGGCCCGAGCCGGGGATGTTCGACCAGCCATTGGTAGAAACGCGGAGAGCTGCGGGCGAAGCAGGCGGCTGCCAGCAGCAGGAAGGGAGTCGTGGGGAGAACAGGCAGGAAAATCCCGATCACCCCCAATGCCACGCTGAGCCAGCCGATGGCCAGCAGGATGTAGCGCAACATCAGGGGGCGGTTGCCTATGGGGTTGTCCATAGGCCGGATCTTAGTGGTGACGTGGCTTGAGGATCGCCGGTTTTTCGTCGGGCGCCTGGCACAGCAGGTACAGCGCGGTCAGGGCTTCCGGGATCTGCACGATCATGTCGTCCATCAGGTTGTCGTCCTTGGCGATGTCTTCGAACTCGGGCTGTTCGTCGAACAGGCCCGAACCGACCATGATCGGCAGGAGCATTTCGCTGACTTCTTCTTCGGCGGTTTCGAACCAGGCCGCTTCGCGCAGGAACACGCCTTCCATGAAACCGATGCACCAGCCGCGCAGCTCGGAATCGTCCGGGTCGTCGCCCAGGTCCAGTTCGCAGGGCAGCTCGAATTCTTCATCCGACGCCAGTTGGCGGGCGATGTGGGCCTTGAGGCCGATCAGCGTGGCTTCGATTTCTTCACGCTGGGCTTCGCTGCTGTAATGCGGCTCTTCGGCGAACAGGGCGTCGATCCACTCACGATCCGGCACCACATCGGCGCAGATCGACAGCGCGGTCAGGTAACCGTGAGCGGCCACGTAGTCCAGCGCCTCTTCATGCAGCTCGTCGGCGTCGAGGAAGACTTGCAGGCGGGTTAGTTGCTCGGCGAAGGACATTAAAGGGCTACCTTGGGGGAATAAACAATGCGGGAATTCTAGGCCTTCTTGAGCCCTCAAGCCAGCCGCACGGCAGATTTGCCCGTACAAGCTTCTTATCGGCGGTGCCCTTTGCCGGGAAGGGCTCGGGTATACTGCCGCGCTTTGCGATCCCTGCCGGTGTCGCGGCTGATTGTGTAGGGCGCGATGCAATGCGCGCTTACGTTTTGTTTAAAGCAGCCTCGGCTGTCTTGAACCAGCCTGTGCAGGGATGTTTCGGTGGATTTTTGGAGTTTTTATGCTCGAGCAGGCTCAACGCGTCCTCAAGGACATCTTCGGCTACGACAGTTTCCGTGGCCGTCAGGGTGCAATCATTGAGCGCGTGGCCAGTGGCGGTGATGCCCTTGTCCTGATGCCGACCGGCGGCGGTAAATCCCTGTGTTTCCAGGTGCCGGCGCTGCTGCGCGACGGCCTGGCGGTGGTGGTGTCGCCGCTGATCGCGCTGATGGACGATCAGGTCGCCACCCTCGAAGAGCTGGGCGTGGCCGCCGCCGCGTTGAACTCCACACTGAGCGCCGAACAGCAGCGCGACCTCGCCAACCGGATCAAGCGCGGCGAAGTGAAAATGTTGTATCTGGCGCCGGAGCGTCTGGTGCAGCCGCGCATGCTGTCGTTCCTGCAAGGCTTGAACATCGCGCTGTTCGCCATCGACGAAGCGCACTGCGTATCGCAATGGGGTCACGACTTCCGTCCGGAATACCTGCAACTGGGGCAACTGGCGGAAATGTTCCCCGACGTGCCGCGCATTGCCCTGACCGCCACCGCCGACAAGCGCACCCGCGAAGAAATCGTCACCCGCCTGCATTTGCAGAACGCCGAGCGTTTCCTGTCGAGCTTCGACCGGCCGAACATCTTCTACCGCATCGTGCCCAAGGAGCAGCCGCGCAAGCAGTTGCTGGCGTTCCTGGCCGAACGGCGCAGCGATGCCGGCATCGTCTACTGCCTTTCGCGCAAGAAGGTGGAGGAGGTGGCCGCGTTTCTCACCGAGCAGGGCTTCCCGGCGCTGCCTTACCACGCCGGTCTGCCCAACGATCTGCGTGCCTATCACCAGAAGCGCTTCCTCAACGAGGAAGGGCTGATCATGGTCGCCACGGTGGCGTTCGGCATGGGCATCGACAAACCCAATGTGCGCTTCGTCGCTCACCTCGATCTGCCGAAATCCCTTGAGGCGTATTACCAGGAAACCGGGCGCGGCGGCCGTGACGGCCTACCGGCGGACGCGTGGATGGCCTATGGTCTGCAAGACGTGGTGATGCTCAAGCAGATGCTGCAGAACTCCGAGGGCGACGAACGCCACAAGCGTCTGGAGCAGCACAAGCTCGACGCCATGCTCTCGCTCTGCGAAGAAACCCGCTGCCGTCGTCAGGCGCTGCTGGCGTACTTCGACGAAGACATGCCGGAGCCATGCGGCCACTGCGACAACTGCACCGACGGCGTGCAGACCTGGGACGCCACCGAGCCTGCGCGTCAGGCGCTGTCGGCGATCTATCGCACCGGCCAGCGTTATGGCGTCGGCCATCTGGTGGACGTGCTGCTGGGCAAGGACAACGAAAAGGTCCGCAGCTTCGGCCATCAGCACCTGTCGGTGTACGGCGTCGGCAAGGCGTTGAGCGAGAGCGAATGGCGCTCGCTGTTCCGTCAGCTGGTTGCCCGCGGTCTGGCCGATGTCGATCACGAAGGTTATGGCGGGCTGCGCCTGAGCGACACCTGCCGGCCGCTGCTCAAGGGGGAAGTGAGCCTGGAGCTGCGCCGCGACCTCAAGCCGCAAGTCAGCGCCAAGAGCGGCAGCAAGAGCCCGGCCAGCCAACTCGTGCGCGGCGAAGAGCGCGAACAGTGGGAAGCGTTGCGTGCCCTGCGGCGCAAACTGGCGGAAGAACATGGCGTGCCGCCGTATGTCATCTTCCCCGACTCGACCCTGCTGGAAATGCTCCGCAGCCAGCCGACCTCGCTGGCGGACATGGCCCGGGTCAGCGGCGTCGGTGCGCGCAAGCTGGAGCGGTACGGCGAGGCCTTTCTCGAAGTGCTCGGCGGCGAGGCCGAGGCGCCGAAAGTGGTGGCCGACGTGCGCCACGAACTGATCACCCTGGCCCGTGCCGGCATGACGCCGTTGCAGATCTCCGGTCAGCTGCAGTGCTCGGAAAAGAACGTCTACACCATGCTCGCCGAAGCCATCGGCAAGCAGCAGCTGTCGCTGGAACAGGCGCTGGATCTGCCGGAAGACCTGATGGGCGAAGTCCAGGATGCGTTCCTCGACGGCGAAGGCGAGTTGCCGTCGGTCGCCGAAGTGGCCGAGCTGTTTGCCGGTCGTGTACCGGAAGGCGTGCTTTACTGCGTGCGGGCTGCGCTGCAATCCGAGTTTGAAATGTAAGAGGGTGTTTGTGCCAACCGTTATACGGTTGTAACGATTCAGTACAGGACGCCTCTTGCCTATAGGCAAATGTCATGCTTAGCTGACTAATAATTAGTTTTTCTCTATTTGTTCAGTCTACTCATGAGTGTTTTATGCCGTTAACCGATCAACACCGTTTTGGCATGCAATTGGCCCAGATGTCCCGTGGCTGGCGTGCCGAACTGGATCGCCGGCTGGCTGGCCTGGGCCTGTCCCAGGCACGCTGGCTGGTGCTGCTGCATCTGGCGCGTTTCGAAGAGGCGCCGACCCAGCGGGAGCTGGCGCAGAGCGTCGGCGTCGAAGGGCCGACCCTGGCTCGTCTGCTCGACAGTCTGGAAAGCCAGGGCCTGGTGCAACGCCAGTCCGTGATGGAAGACCGCCGGGCGAAAAAAATCGTGCTGTGCTCACCGGCGCTGCCGCTGATCGAACAGATCGAAACCATTGCCACGCAACTGCGCAAGGAATTGTTCGAAGGCGTCGACGAGGCGGATCTGAAGGTCTGTATGCGGGTTCACGGGCACATTCTGGCCAATCTGGAAAAGTCTTGAGGCACAACCGCGTGCCGTTTTTTTGAGAGATCGCGCTGGGCAGACTATAAGAACTACTGGGCAATATCGTGTTCGTACCGGATGTGCGAACGCATAGAAGTCGGTTTTGCTTATTTAAGGGATGCTCATGCTCGGAAGTCGGCACGTGGTACTGCGTTGCGCCAACTCGCTGCTGGTGGCCGGTGTTCTCACCTGGTCCACCGCGTCAATGGCGCTGGGGCTCGGTGACATCACCGTGCATTCAGCCCTCAATCAGCCGCTCAAGGCTGACATCGCCCTGGTGGATGTCGGGGGCGTCAGCGAAAGCGAACTGGCGGTCCGTCTGGCCTCGGCGGAGGAGTTTGGCCGCGCCGGCGTCGAGCGCGTGTTCTTTCTCAACAACCTCAAGTTCACCCCGATCCTGCGTGGCAATCGCAACATGATCCGGGTGACTTCCAGCAAACCGGTCAACGAACCCTTTCTGAATTTCCTGGTGCAGCTCGATCAGCCCAACGGCCACCTGCTGCGCGAATACACCGTACTGATCGACCCGCCGGGTTCGCCGGGAATTGTCCCGGCCACCGATGAGCCAACTGCGCGTGCGCAGTCGTCGGAATTCCCGACCCCCGAGGCTCCGTCCGCAACCACGCCGGCCAAACCTGCTGCGCCTGTTCAGCCACCGGCTCCGGTCGTTGACGCGCAGGCTGAGCAACTGGCGGCGAGCCTTGTGCAGAACCAGCAACTGCAAAAAACCATCGATGAATTGAACGTGAAGCTTCAGGCCCAGGAAGTGCTGATCGCTGACGGCAAGAAACAGCTCGGTGACTTACAGGCCCGCCTGATTGAGGTGCAACAGGCGCGGCCGGCACCGGTAGCCCCTGTGGTCCCTGCGCCTGCGCCGGTCATTGCCCCGGTCGAGTCTCAAGAGGATTCACTCAACTGGCCGTTGCTCGGCGGACTGCTGCTGGTACTGGGTTTGTTGGTGGCAGGGCTTTACGTGCGCCGGCAACGACAGCAGGCGCAAGGGACTGCTGCGCCGTTGCCGTTCCTGCCGGCTCGAAACGAACCCCCGGACGCCGATGCCGAACCGATGCAGCCGAGCGCCGTTCACAGTGCTGTCGAACATCGCGAAGAACACGCCAACGGCGATGTGCTGGAAGCGGTCGGCATTTATCTGGCCTACGGTCGTTTGGGTGAGGCTGCCGGCCTGTTGCGCGATGCGTTGCAGCGAGAGCCGGAGCGCATCGACCTCGGCGTGCAGTTACTTGAAGTGCTGGGGCGGCAGGGCGACACGCCGGCCTATGACGAGCAGGAAAATCGTCTGCGCTCGCTCGGGGTCGAGGATCGGCGTTTGCAGGAAATTCGCGCCCGCTACCCGAAACTGGTCAGCGCAGCACCTCTGGTGGCGGCGGCCCCGGTGATTGCCGCGTTGCCGATCGACCCCGCGACGCCTGTGGAGCCGGTGGCCGAAGACAATTTCGAGCTGAATCTGGATCAGCTCTCGATGGCGTCCAGTTGGGATCTTGAGGAAACTCGCCCGACCAGCGCGGCGCCTGAACAGGCACCCTCAACGCTCGGCTCCGATCTGCAGGTATTGCCACAGGATTTCGAACTGCCGGAAAGCCTGCCCGACGAAGCGGAAACCGCCGAGCTCGAATGGATCGTCGAGCCGGAAGCGCAACCGCTGGACGAGGACTTTCTCAACGAGTTTGGCGATCCCGGCCCGACGCTGTCGCTGGAGCCACTGGAGTTGCATGCTCCGGAACTGGACTCCGAACCCTCGGACGCCGCCAACGCCGGCAAGCTCGAACAGGCCCAGACCTGCATCGATGACGGCGATATCGACAGCGCCATTGCCTTGCTCAACGAACTGCTCAAGGAAGCCGACGAACCCCTCAAGCAAACGGCGCGCACGCTGTTGGCGGGGATTCGCTGACCGCCTTCAGAAGGTCTGCCCGAGGTTCAGGTACACCGCCTGTTCATCCGCATCGTTCAGGCCATAGCTGAAATTCAACGGCCCCAGCGGCGTATCGAAGCCGATGAACACGCTGGCGGCGTTGATGTAGCCGCTGTCGAACTCATTGTCGTTGTTCCAGGCCCGGCCGCGTTCCAGTGACGCACCGGCGTACAACGGGAAGTCCAGCGGCAGGTAAGAGCGTGGCGTGAGGCGGCGGTAATACACTGCGCGCATCAGACTGACGTTCTGCCCGGAGATCGCGTCTTCGCGGAAACCGGACAATTGCCGAGCGCCGCCCAGCAGGAAACTGGAGGTCACCACGTTGGCATCGTCCAGCGTGCGGCCGTAACGACCACCCAGAATCAGCGTGTCAGGTCCACTGCTCATGGCCTTGTCCAGTTTGAATTCCCACTGCCGGTAGCGTGTGTCGGAACCCAGGCTCGGCTCGAACTGCACCAGCGTCAGGCCGATGTCTTCGCCTTCGTGGGGGAAGTAGACGTTGTCCAGCGAGTCGAACGAGTACTTCAGCGCATAGAACCCTTCGTTGAAGTTTTCGCTCGGCAGATCCTGATCGCCGATCCGCACATCCGCCTTGCCCCAGGCCTCGCCAACCCCGAAGCGCACTTCGCCGCTGTTGCCGATCTGCCGGCCGACATTGAGGCCAAAGCCGTAGCGCTCGACGCGATACTGGGCGATCGGATCGTTGTCCAGAACCGAGTCGACGTTCTGTGCGGCGAACGATGCATAAGGCGCCACGAAGTAGCGAGAGCCGACGTCCAGCGGCTGATAGAACTCGCTGTACAACTCTTGTTTGTCGCCGATCTGTGCCCGGGTCAGCCACTCCGCGCCGAGGCGGTTGATGCCGTTCATGCGGTAACTGGCGCCGAGGTTGAAGGCGCTGTCGCCGCGCATGTCATCCGACAGGTTGAGGCCGACCCGCAGGTAATCGGTGCCGGTGCGTTTGCCGCGCGCGCTGATCACCAGCGTGTGATCCGATCCCTTGTGCACCACGCGGTATTGCACCTGCTCGAAGTAATCGAGGCCGTACAGGGTGCCCATGTCGGTTTGCAGACGACCCAGGTCCAGCGGTTCACCGATGTGCTGGCGGATGTAATAGCGGATCACGTCATCGCCGACTTTCGAGTCGTTCTCGACCTTGATCGCGGTGATGATCGGTGTGCGCTGGCCTGGCGCGCGGGCGGCGTTGAGCTCGGCGTCCTGCGATTGCGCGGGTTTGAGGCGGGCGAGGCGCACGTCCAGAGCCTGGGTCGCGCGGTAGCCGGCGTCGATCATCTCCTGGCCGCGACCGAAGTCGGTGGCGCCGAAACTGGCCAGCGGCGGTTGGATCAGCACGTCATCGGGATGCAGGGTCGCCAGTTGCTCTTCGGAGTTGCGACGAGTCATCAGGGTGATCGACTGGTTCAGCACATCGACCACGGTCACCAGTTGCTTGCGGTTGCGCAGCGGGGTGCCGATGTCGACCACGATGGCCACGTCGACGCCCATTTCACGGGCCACGTCGAGAGGGATGTTGTCGGTCATGCCGCCATCCACCAGCAATCGGCCGTCGAGTTCGACCGGGGCGAACACCGCCGGGATCGACATGCTGGCGCGGATCACCTGGGGCAGGTGACCTTTGCGGAACACCACTTTTTCGCCGTTGGCGATGTCGGTGGTCACGGCGCGGAACGGGATCGGCAGCTTGTCGAAATCCCGGGTGTCGCTGGTGTGGGCCAACAGGCTTTCCAGCAGCAGCGCGAGGTTCTGGCCCTGAATCACGCCCAATGGCAGGCCGAGGCTGCCGTCATCGCGAAAGCTCAGTTTCTGTTTCACCAGAAAATCGCGGTCGTCCTGCTTGCGCCGGAACGGCACGTCTTCCCGGGGCGGAGCGTCGGACAGTGCCTGCTGCCAGTCGATGGTCAGGGCGAGTTTTTCCAGCTCGTCGATCTTGTAGCCCGAGGCGTAAAGCCCGCCGACCACCGCGCCCATGCTGGTGCCGGCAATCGCATCGATCTTGATGCCTTGCTCTTCCAAGGCCTTGAGCACACCGATGTGCGCCAGTCCACGGGCCGCGCCGCCGGACAGCACCAGGCCGACTTTCGGGCGTGTGGCCTCACTGGCATGGACGCTGACACCAGCGAACAGGGGAAGGAAACCAAGCAGCAGGCAGATCAGCAGACGACGCATCGTGAGTCTCGGGGCGAGCGATAAAGCCGGCTATTATAGCGGCGCCCTCTGGCTCAGGAGTTTCAGCGATCATGACCGTCACAAAACCGGAAATCGTCATCACTTATTGCACGCAATGCCAGTGGCTGTTGCGCGCCGCGTGGCTGGCGCAAGAGCTGCTCAGCACCTTCGGCGACGATCTTGGCAAAGTGTCACTGGTGCCGGGCACCGGCGGGATATTCCACATTACCTGCAACGACGTGCAGATCTGGGAACGCAAGGCCGACGGCGGTTTCCCGGAGGCCAAGGTGCTCAAGCAGCGGGTGCGCGACCAGATCGATCCTGACCGCGACCTAGGCCACAACGACCGTACTCAGTGAGAGGCGGCTTCGGCCGCGACGGTTTTCTTGTCGCTGCTGCCTGACATCCGGCTCGATACCACGATCGCAACGATGATCAGCGCGCCGCCGATCAGCATGCGCAGGGTCGGATCTTCATCGAACAGCAGCCACGCCACGGTAATCCCGTACACCGGCTCCATGGCGAACACCACTGCGGCGGTGCGCGCCTTGATCACCGCCAGGCTGGCGACGAACAGACTGTGGGCGACGCCGGTGCAGAACACCCCGAGCAAACCGATCCACAACCAGTCGATGGCCCGCACTTCGCTCAGTTGCGGCGCCGCCACCGGCAGCAGACACAACGCCACCACCACGTTCTGACACAGCGCCGCCTGCACCGCCGGGATGCGCCCGGAGCTGGCGCGGTTGGTCAGCGACAACAGCGAAAACAGCAGGCCGGACAGGATCGCCCAGAGCAGGCCCGTGGTCGCGCCGCTGGCCAGATCGAACGCCGGGGTCACCAGCACCAGCCCGATACTGACCAACGCTACCAGCACGATTTCATTGGCGCGGATGCGTTCGCGGAAGATCAGCCCTTCGAGGATCACCGTGAAGGCCGGGAAACTGGCGAAACCCAAGGTCGCAATGGCGACACCCGCAACCTTGACCGCAATGAAGAAACTCACCCAGTGCCCGGCCAGCAGCACGCCGCTCAGGGCCAGTCGCCGCCAGTCGACGGCTTGCAGTTTCTGCCAGCCGCCCTGTTGGGCGAAACGGGCGAAAAACGCCAGGGCCAACACGGCAAACGCGGCGCGTCCGAACACGATGACGGCAGGCGTTGCGGCCGCGAGTTTGCCGAAGACGCCGGTCAGGCCGAACATCAGTGCGCCGATATGCAGGGCGCCGAGGGCGGTACGAGGAGTCATTGCAGTCCTTTTTCCAAACACCATTACAGACACACATTGAAGCGTGTCACGACGCAAAAGTCTGTCGGCAGGCTATCGACTTTTGTCGTCAGCCTCGCGTCGCAATTGTGTAGGAGAGGTGCCGAACTCACGCAGGACGGCGGCCGAAAATGCGCTTTGCGAGTTGTAGCCGACACGGCTGGCCACTTCACCGATGGGCAGCGTGGTGTTGCGCAACAGCGCCACGGCTTTATGCAGCCGGCGACTGCGAATGTAGTCCATCGGTGTCTGCCCGCATTCGGCGACGAACCGCGCATGCAGGCGGGCGCTGGACAATCCGGCGACGCGCGCCAGATCCGCGACTTGCAGCGGATAGGCTGCGTACTGCTCTATGTGCGCGTCGAGTGCCGCGTAGGGCAGGCGGCGCGCGACGATCTCGACGGGTGGCACGTGGTTCAGGCTCGCCAGCAGCAACACCGCGCCTTGTTGCGCAATCAACGGGTCGTCCACCGGACTGTTCGCCAGCCAGTTGACCAGTTGACCTTGCCCGGCATCCAGCGACAATCGGGCGGCGTTGTCCAGCAGGCGGCGGCTGGCATCGGCGTGATTGCCCAGCGAGCGCTCCAGCCATTGTTCGTCCGGCACATCCAGCACCAGACAGCGGCTGCCCTTGGGGCTGCCGCACGCGTGATGCGCGCCGGCGGGGATCACCACGAAGCTCTGCTGCAATACCTGACTGCCACGCCCTTCGACTTCGAAATCCAGCGCGCCTGACAGGCCGAACACCAGTTGCGCGTGGTCGTGGCTGTGGGCGATCAGGTCGTGGCTGTAATGGCGCAGGGTCAGGATCGGGTGCATGGTGGTCTCCGGGCGAGCCGCCAGTCTACACCGGCGCAGGGGGCGACGCCTTTGTCACACGACTGACGCACACCTGTCATGGTCGATTAACCGGGCGCGCGCAGAGTGGCGAAAACATCGCAGAGGGTTGCCCATGACCAGCGCCGAGCTCGCCAGACCCAGCCGTAAACAAAGGGTTCGCACCTTGTGGATTTCCGACGTGCACTTGGGCACGAGGGATTGCCAGGCCGAGCATCTGTCGCAATTTCTCAAGGGTTATCACGCCGACAAGATCTACCTGGTCGGCGACATCATCGACGGCTGGAAACTGCGCGGTGGCATGTACTGGCCGCAGGCGCACACCAACGTGATCCGCCGTTTGCTGACCATGAGCAAGCGCGGCACCGAGGTGATCTATGTCACCGGCAACCACGACGAATTCCTGCGCCGCTATTCGAAGCTGATTCTGGGCAATATCCAGCTGGTCGACGAGGCGGTACACGTCACCGCCGATGGCCGGCATCTGCTGGTGATTCACGGTGACCAGTTTGACGTGATCACCCGTTATCACCGCTGGCTGGCGTTCCTCGGCGATTCGGCCTACGAGTTCACCCTGACCCTCAACCGCTGGCTCAATCACTGGCGGGCGAAATACGGTTACGGCTACTGGTCGTTGTCGGCCTATCTCAAGCACAAGGTGAAGACCGCGGTCAGCTTTATCAGCGACTTCGAGGAAGCCATCGCCCACGAATGCGTGAAGCGCGAGTTGCACGGGGTGGTCTGCGGACACATTCACCACGCCGAGATCCGCAAGGTCGGCGAGGTGGATTACCTCAATTGTGGCGACTGGGTGGAGTCGTGCACGGCGCTGATCGAGCACTGGGATGGCACGATCGAGCTGTATCGCCTGGCCGATGCGCAGGCGCGGGAAGCCGAACTGAAAGCGGCGAAGGTTGCCGAACTGGCCTGAGTTTTCAAATCAACTCAGGCCGGGCTGTGCTCTTCCATCGCCGCTTTGTAGATCGAGTTTTTCGGTTGGGCGAACAGCCTTTCCATCATCGGCTCGAAGAAGCTCAGCGGCAGGGTGTCGTACTCGGGGTCGAACGCCGCTGCGTCGTATTTGGCGCAGAACTCCGCGGTCGCCAGAAACTGCGGGTGGTCGCTGAACTGCTCGCGCAGGTGCCGATCCATGCCCAGGTGATGGAAGAAGTAGTAGCCCTGGAAGATCCCGTGCTTTTCCACCATCCACAGGTTTTCGGCACTGACGAACGGCTTGAGAATGGCCGCGGCAATGTCCGGGTGATTGTAGGAACCGAGGGTGTCGCCGATGTCGTGGAGCAGGGCGCAGACCACGTATTCCTCGTCGCGCCCGTCGCGAAAGGCGCGGGTTGCGGTTTGCAGCGAGTGGGTCAGGCGATCCACCGGGAAACCGCCGAAATCGCCTTCTAGCAGTTTCAGGTGCGCCATGATCCGGCCCGGCAACTGACGGGCATAGGCGCTGAAATCCGCCGCAATGATCGCCCAGTCGTCCGGTGTGCCGTCCTTCATGTGGGTGAAACGGGCATTGGCATTCATCGGCAATCCTCTTGGTCGGAATTTCTAGAACGGCACGCGGCCCAGGATCATGTCGCGGTACATGACGAAGTCGCCGAGCAGGCTGTAGAACGGGTGCTGGAAGGTGGCCGGGCGGTTTTTCTCGAAAAAGAAATGGCCGACCCAGGCAAAGCTGTAGCCCGCCAGCGGCAACGCAAGTAAAAGCAGCCAGGCGCCCTTGGCGATGGTCAGGGCGAGAATGAAGATCACCAGCGTCGTGCCGATGAAATGCAGGCGACGGCAGGTGCTGTTGCTGTGCTCGCTGAGGTAATACGGATAGAACTCGGCGAAGCTGTTGAAAGGCTTGAGGGTTTCCACGACTGCGATCTCTGTGGTTATTGTTCTGATTGCAAGTTGTTCGGCGGGTAGCTTATTTGAGTCTAGAGTGATCATTGGCGTCGGCCAGTGACAATCGGCGCCACTTTACTATCCTTGGGAAATCGGCCGTAGTATGCGGCTCACCATGTCATCCAAGAAAAAACGCCATGAGCGAACGAACGACTTCTGCAAGCTGGGCGATGGGGATTGTCAAAGCACTGGAAATGGACGGCCTGGATTGCCGGGTCTTGTTCAGACAGCTGGGGCTCGACTACGCGGCGCTGGAGGATCCGGACGCACGCTTCCCACAGGATTCCATGACCCGACTGTGGCAACGGGCGGTCGAGCTGTCCGGTAATCCCGCCATCGGCCTGAACATGGGCAAGGTGGTGCGGCCGGCTTCGTTCCATGTCGCGGGCTATGCGCTGATGTCCAGCAATACGCTGGCGGAAGGTTTTCAGCGACTGGTGCGTTATCAGCGGATCATCGCCGAAAGTGCCGACCTGAGTTTTCGCCTGCTCGATGAAGGTTATGCGCTGATCCTGACGGTGCATGGCGATCATCTGCCGCCGACCCGGCAAAGTGCCGAAGCCTCGCTGGCCTGCGCACTCGCGCTGTGCGGCTGGCTGACCGGGCGCACGCTGCACCCGCGCAAAGTGCTGGTGCAGGGCGATGAGCCGGATGATCTTGAGCCCTACAAACAAGCCTTCCATGCACCGCTGGTGTTCAACGCGCCGTATGACGCGCTGATCTTCGAACGCGCCGACATGGAAGCGCCGCTGCCCACCGCCAACGAAGCGATGGCGCTGCTGCACGACCGGTTTGCCGGGGAATATCTGGCGCGGTTTTCCGAGAGTCGCGTGACCCACAAGGCACGTCAGGTGCTGTGCCGCCTGCTGCCGCAGGGCGAACCCAAGCGCGACACGGTGGCGCAGACCTTGCACCTGTCGCAGCGCACCTTGCAACGTCGTTTGCAGGAGGAGGGCACCAGTTTTCAGCAGTTGCTCGACGACACGCGCCGCGAACTCGCCGAGCAATACCTGGCGCAGCCGAGCATGACCTTGCTGGAGATTGCCTATCTGCTGGGCTTTGCGGACCCGAGCAATTTCTTCCGCGCCTTCCGCCGCTGGTTCGACACCACGCCCGGCGATTATCGGGCGCGGTTGCTGGAAGCGCCGAAGGCGATCAGTGACGCCAGAACGCCGGAATACACAGTACAAACACCGTAATGATCTCCAGTCGGCCGAGCAGCATGCCGAACGACAGAATCCATTTGGCCGCATCCGGCAGGCTGGCGAAGTTGCCGGCCGGGCCGATGGTCTCGCCCAGGCCCGGACCTACGCCGGACACGGTGCTGGCGGCGCCGGTCAACGCCGTCATCCAGTCCACGCCCAACAGCGACAGCAACAGGGCGATCACGCAGATGGTGATGGCGAAGAAGAACGAAAAGGTCAGAATCGAACGGACGATCTCTTCGTCGAGGCGGTGGCCGTTGTACTTCTGCTTGATCACCGCACGCGGGTGAATCAACTGGTTAAGGTTGGCCTTGAGCAGGATGTAGGCGACCTGGAAACGGAAGATCTTGATCCCGCCCGCCGTCGACCCGGAACAGCCGCCGACGAAGCCCAGATAGAAGAACAGCATCAGCGAGAAGTTGCCCCACAGGCTGTAGTCCCCCAGCGCAAATCCGGTGGTAGTGACCACCGACGTCACGTTCAGCGCCACATGCCGCAGCGCGTCCAGCCAATGCAGATTGGTAGTCCACCAGTACCAGGTGCCGAGCACCAGCCAGGTCGCCAGCAACATCCCGAGCAAACCCTGCACCTGTTGATCCTTGATCAACGCCCGGCGATTGCCGCGCAGCGTCGCCACGTACAGGGTGAACGGCAGGCTGCCGAGAATCATCACCACCACGGCCACCCAGTGCACCGCCGGTTGCGTCCATTTGGCCAGAGACTGGTCGGAGGTCGAGAACCCGCCGGTGGAAATCGCCGACATCGCGTGGTTGATCGCATCGAACGGGCTCATCCCGGCCCACCAGAACGCCAGGCTGCCGAGAATCGTGATGCCGACGTAGGCCGCCACGATCAGCCGCGCCACCATGTGCGAGCGGGGCATGACCTTTTCCGAGCGGTCCGAGGATTCGGTCTGGAACAGGCGCATGCCACCGATGCGCAGCAGCGGCAGGATCGCCACCGCCATGCCGATGAAGCCGATGCCGCCGATCCAGTGCAGCAGCGAGCGCCACATCAGGATGCCGGGGGACATGTCGTCCAGGTGGTTGAGCACGGTCGACCCGGTGGCCGTGATGCCGGACATGCTTTCGAAGAACGAGTCGGTGTAGCTGATGTGCTGGGTCAGCAAAAACGGCAGCGCGGCAAAGATGCACACCACCAGCCAGCTACTGACGGTCAGCAGGTACATGTCCCGGGGGCGCAGGTGGATGTGTTCCGGACGCCCCGGAATCACCAGCGCGAGGCCGGCGACGAAGGTGATCATGCTCGCCCAGAGGAACGACGGCAGATCGCCGGTGCGCTCGAAAATCACCAGGGTGGCCATGGGCACGACCATGGCGATGGCCAGGGTGATCAGGAAGATGCCGATGATGAAACCAATGATCCGTAAGGTCGGCAACGCCATGAAGTCCGCTCGGGCTGATGTGGGAAGGGCGCCATTCTACCTGCGGTGCAAGGCATGTAAACCGACGCGTCTGGATCACTTGCAGCTAGAATAGCCGGACATTTTTTTCAGGAGGTGGCCGATGCAGGCTCTCGACGCTTTGCTCAACCGTGTTTCCGTTCCACGACTGATCGATCCGGCCCCCACCGCCGAACAGCGCGAAGTGCTGTTCGCCGCCGCGACCCGCGCACCGGATCACGGCCATTTGCAGCCGTATCGCTTCCTGACCGTCGAAGGCGCGGCGCGTGAGCAGATGGGCGAGTTGCTGGCCGAAGCTGCAAAAATGCAGGAAGGCGAAGTCACCGAAGCGATGATCGACAAGGCCCGCAACGGCCCGCTGCGGGCGCCGCTGGTGGTCGTGGTCATCGCCAAGTTGCAGGATCACGTCAAATACCCGAAGGCCGAGCAGTTGCTGGCCGCAGGCTGTGCGGCTCACGGGATTCTGCTGGCGGCTTACGCGCAGGGGATTGGTGCGGTGTGGCGTACGGGTGATCTGGCGTACTCGAAACATGTCGCCAAGGGTTTGGGCCTGACGGATGACGAAGAGGTGATTGCCTTCCTGTACCTCGGCACACCGCAGAAAGAACCGCGGGTGGCCGAGAAGGTTGATCTGGCGGAGTTTGTCAGCGCGTGGCCAGCAAAGGCCTGACACATTGGTTTTATGGTTGGACAACTGCCCCCGGTACGAGAGGCAATTCAAGACTCGCCACAAACCCGCCCTGCGGATGATTGGCCAGCACCAGCGTCCCGCCATGCCGTTCCGCCGCCCGCCGGGCAATCGCCAGTCCCAGGCCATGGCCGGCAGCGGTCTGCCCCGGCGCCCGATAAAACGGTTCGCCCAACTGGCTCAGATGTTCGGCCTGCACCCCTGGCCCATGGTCACGCACGCTGACCACGATCCGCTCGCCCTGACGTGACGCCTGCATTTCAATCGACTGCCCCACCGGGTTGAAGCGCTGGGCATTGCGCAGCAGGTTGTCCACGGCGCGTTCGATCATGGTCGGCCAGCCTGTCAGATTGAGTGCCGGTTCGGCCTCCAGACGCACGGTCTGCTCCGGCGAGCCCAGCTGCGCATCCTTTTGCAGGGTGGCGAGCAAGGCATTCAGATCCACGTCTTCGGCGCTGGCGTTGTCGGCATCGACCCGTGCCAGCACCAGAATTTCACTGATCAACGCTTCCAGCCGATCACACTCGCGGGTCAGGCGCGGCCAGAGTTTTTCCCGTTCTTCCGGGCTTGCACGCTCGGCCAGAGCTAGGGCAATGCGCAGCCGTGCCAGCGGTGAACGCAGTTCGTGGGACACATCGCGCAGCAACTGGCGCTGACTGCCGATCAGGCTTTGCAGACGGGCGCCCATTCGGTTGAAGTCGTTGGCCAGCACGCCGAATTCATCGCGGCGGTTGGCCAGTTGCGCCAGGCTGTTCTGCTGATACGTGGTCTGGCCGAGGTCATGCACCGCGCCGCGCAGGCGACTGAGGGGCCGGGTGATGGAAAACGTCACCAGCAGGCTGAACAGAGTCAGCACCACCAGCGCGATGCCCAGTGCACTCAACGGCCAGAGCAGGCTTTCGCGGTGCCAGGCGTCGAGTTCCGGGTGCGGGATGCGATAGATGAAGAGGTAGGTGTCGCCGCTTTTGTCGCTGGTGAATTCGTCGGTCAGACGGCGCCATGGCAGGCGTCGGTCATCGTTGTTCTGCCGCGCCTCGAAGGCGGCCGCGCGCCGGGGGAAGGTGCCGCGCACCACCGGGTCGCCGCTTTCGTTCAGCACTTGCACGTCGATGTGGTACTGGCGCTTGCGCTGTTCGAGGATGTCCTGGGCGGCGTTTTCGCCCTGGGCTTCGTAAGTCTGCGTCCATTCCGCGGCCAGAGTGTTGAGGCCCGGATGGCGGCTGAGGATCCACGCGTCCTGGTTGAGCATGTGCCCTAGCAGAATGGAAAGCCCTGCAACCAGAGCGATGGCCAGCCAGAAGCTGGCGAGGATACGCCAGAACAATGAACGCACAGAAAATCCTCAAACAAAGAAAACCCAACGGCGGTGAGCCGTTGGGTCGGGGCGTGACGCTAGAACATTATTGCGCCTTTTGCGGCTGCTGCGCTTTCCAGGCTTTGAACTCGGCCCATTCGGCGCGACGCTCGGCCTGTTTCTTCTGGATCTCGTCGAATTTCTTCTGTTGATCCGGTTTCAACACGGCGCGGACATCGGACTCGGCTTTCTTGTGGTTGGCCGCCATCTCGTCCTTCATGGCTTTCTGGTCGGCTGGCGAGAGTTTTTCCAGGTATTTTTCGACCGTCTGCTTACGCTCGTGCATCTGCTCGCCCATGATCTTGCGGATCTGCTCGCGCTGTTCGCGGGACAGGTCCAGCTGGCTGTACGGGCCTTTGCCGTGCATGCCGTGCATCTGACCGCCATGGCGCGGGCCGTCCAGCGGGCCACCCATCGGGCCGCCATCCTGTGGCATGGCCATGGCAACGGTCGGCAGGGCAGCGGCAAACATCAGAGCGATAAGAGTCTTGCGCATGGTGAATCTCCTTTGTCTCGTTCCCGGTACGTTCCGGATGAGTACAGATTACGGAGATCAAGGTCAGCGGCGGTCAGCGCTGTGTAAAGCTTGGGTAAACACGTTTTCGCGCCGACCTGACAAAACTGACAGACGATCAGAGGCTGTAGTAGTAGCCACGGCTGCGCAGGGCGACGATGCGCGGGCGGCCGTCGGGGTGCGGGCCGATCTTTTTGCGCAGGTTGCTGACGTGCATGTCCAGGCTGCGGTCGTACAGGGTCAGCTTGCGGCCGAGGGCGATCTGCGCCAGTTCCTGTTTGTCCAGCGGCTCGCCCGGTTGCTTGAGCAGGGCTTCGAGCAGGCGGCTTTCGGAGACGGTGAGGGTGAATTCCTTTTCGTCGATGCTGACCACGCCGCGCACGGGGCTGAAGCTCAGGTCGCCCAGTTCGAGCTGGGTCGACACGGCGGCCGGATGACTGCGGCGCAGCACGGCGCGCAGCCGGGCAGTCAGTTCGCGCGGATCACAGGGTTTGGCCAGGTAATCGTCGGCGCCCAGTTCCAGGCCGAGGATCCGGTCCAGCGGCTCGCCCCGGGCCGAGAGCATCAGCACCGGCAGGTCGGCGTGATCGCTGCGCAGTTGCTTGAGCAGTTCCAGGCCGCTGCCGTCGGGCAGCATCACGTCCAGCACCACGGCCGCCGGCGCGGTTTCGGCCAGCGCCTTGCGGGCACTCTGACCATCGTGGCAGGCCCGGACCTGAAAGCCTTCCTGGCTCAGCCAGCTACTCAGGAGTTCACACAACTCCTGGTCATCATCAATCAGTAACAGCTCGCTCATGACTCACTCAATTTAGCCATTGCCGACGTTTTCGGCTTGCTCCACTGGCAAAGATACCGCAGAGCAGCGCCAATAGCGCTACCCCGGCCCCGGTGACGAACCATTGCTGCTGTTCGGTCAGCAGGCGCGGGAGCGGGCTGGCCTGGGCCTCCTTGAGTTGCAGCTTCAGACGCTGGTTCTCCTGGCGCAGCCGGGCGAGCTGGGCGCTTTCGCGGGTGTTATCGGCATTTTGCAGTTGTTTGCTCAGTTCTTCCCGTTGCTGCTCACTGGCCTTCAGGCGCTGCTGCAACTCGGTGATCTGACTGCCGGCGCTCAATGAAAGCGGCGTGGAGCTGCCGCCCTCGGTGCTTTCGTCACCATGGGCGGGCGCCATGATCGACAACGTGACCAACATCAGACACAACGGACCCTTGCGCATCGCGACTCCTGTTTCCAAATGGATATTGGGCAGGTTGTCGGCCGGCAAACGAGAATAATGAGCGATTGAGAACGCGATGAACCGACAAGGTTCATCGCGCTGAGGGCTTTTACGGGGGGGAAGGTTACGGCAGGACTTGCTTGAACGGCTTGACGATCACGTTGGCATAGACGCCGGCGGCGATGTAAGGATCGGCATCGGCCCAGGCTTGCGCCGCGCTCAGGGAGTCGAATTCGGCAACGATCAGGCTGCCGCTGAAACCCGCTGCGCCCGGATCATTGCTGTCGACCGCCGGGTGCGGGCCGGCCAGCACGATGCGGCCTTCGCCCTTGAGCACTTGCAGGCGTTCAAGGTGTGCCGGGCGCGCAGCGAGGCGGGCGTCCAGGGAGTTGGCGACGTCGGTGGCAATGATGGCGTAGAGCATGTCAGTCCTCGGTTTTTGGCGTTGTGGTATCGGCGTCGTGCAGGTGACGGGACAGGTAAATGCCCTGACCGACCAGGAACAGCACGGTCATGCCCAGGCTGCCGAACACCTTGAAGTCCACCCAGATGCTCTGGAAGGTGAAGGCGACGAACAGGTTGGCGGCCCCGCAGAACAGGAAAAAGGCGATCCAGGCGATGTTCAGTCGGGTCCAGACCGGATCCGGCAGGGTCAGTGCGTGGCCCATGATGCGCTTGATCAGCAGGCGGTCACCGATGAAATGGCTGCCGATGAAGGCCAGGGCGAACAGCCAGTTGACCACCGGGGCTTTCCATTTCAGGAAGGTTTCGCTGTGAAAGGCCAGTGTCAGGCTGCCGAACACCAGGCAGGCAATCAGGGTCAGCCACTGGCTCTTCTCCAGCTTGCGCTGCTTGATGAAGAGCGCGCCGTACACCACCAGGGAGCTGATGATCAGCATGGCGGTGGCACTGTAAATGCCGCCTACCGTCAGTTCATGGCCGGCAACGTCGACGGTGCGTGGATCGAGTTTGTAGACGATGAAGAACAGCAGAAGCGGGATGAAATCGATGAATTGTTTCACAGTGAGAGCCAGAAGCTGGATGTGGCGGCATAATAACAAACATATGGGCGCGCGATAGCGCCAGCTGATTTGAGGTTACACATCCCCGTGAATGTCGATTTGCACTGCCACAGCACGGCCTCCGATGGCGCCCTGGCGCCTGCGGCACTGGTTGCGCGTGCGTTCGAGAACGGCGTGCGAGTCCTGTCCCTGACCGATCATGACACCCTCGAAGGCCTTGCCGAAGCGCGCACGGCCGCCGAGGCGCTGGGCATGCAACTGGTCAACGGCGTCGAATTGTCCTGCACTTGGGGCGGGGCGACCATTCACGTGCTCGGTTACGGTTTCGACGTCAACGCCGCGCCGTTGGTCGAGGCGATCGCCAATCTGCACGATGGTCGCTGGCTGCGGTCTGAGGAAATAAGCCGCAAGCTCGCCCTCAAGGGTATGCCGAATGCCCTCGACGGCGCGCGGCAGATCCAGCAGGAGCTGGGCGACAGCGGCAACGCGCCGGCCCGCCCGCATTTCGCCGACTGGATGGTGCGTGAAGGTTTTGTAAAGGATCGCGCCGAAGCGTTTCGCAAATGGCTCGGCGCCGGCAAGCTGGGAGACGTCAAGCAGCACTGGCCGACCCTGGAAGACACCGTCGGCACGCTGCGCGCCGCCGGCGCATGGGTCAGCCTGGCGCATCCATGGCACTACGATTTCACCCGCAGCAAGCGCCGAAAGCTGATTGCCGACTATATTCAAGCGGGCGGGCAGGCGATCGAAGTGGTCAATGGTCATCAACCTGCGGAACAGGTGGGCAGCCTGGCAATCCTTGCCCGAGAGTTCGGTCTGCTGGTCAGCGCCGGCAGTGATTTCCATGGCCCTGGTGGCTGGTCCGAGATCGGCCAGTACCGGCCGGTGCCGGAGGACCTTCCACCCCTGTGGTGTCGGTTCAAACATGACCCAGTTATTGCCGCCGTCTGAACAGGTAGAGAATGTGAGTCAATTTTTCCAGATTCATCCGGAAAACCCGCAAGCGCGCCTGATCAAACAGGCCGTCGAGATCATCCGCAAGGGTGGAGTTGTGGTCTATCCCACCGACTCTTCCTACGCAATCGGTTGCCAGATCGGTGACAAGAACGCCATCGAGCGCGTTCGTCGCCTGCGTCAACTCGACGAAAAGCACAACTTCGCGCTGATCTGCAGCGACCTGTCGCAACTGGGCAATTACGCCAAGATCGACACCGGGACCTTTCGAATCCTCAAAGCCCACTTGCCGGGCCCGTACACCTTCATTCTCAACGCCACCCGCGAAGTACCGCGGCTGCTGCTGCATCCGAAGAAGCGCACCATCGGTCTTCGGGTGCCGAGCCATCCCATCGCGCTGGCGCTGCTGGCCGAACTGGGCGAGCCGCTGATGAGCGTGACCCTGATCATGCCGGGCGATGAAGACCCGTTGAGCGATCCGTACGAAATGCGCCAGGTGCTCGAGCATCAGGTGGACCTGATCATCGACGGCGGATCCGGCGGCATCAAGGCCTCCACCGTGATCGACCTGACCGGCGATGATCCGGAAGTGATCCGCGTCGGTTGCGGCGACCCGGCTCCATTCATGGTCGAGGCCTGAATGTCCGCAGTGGAAACCGTTGATCCCCAGGCCGGTGCCCAGCAGGAACTGCCGTTTGCCATGGTCTATGGCCAGGCCGTCACGGAAATGCCGCTGGACCTGTACATCCCGCCGGACGCCCTGGAAGTCTTCCTCGAAGCCTTCGAAGGCCCCCTCGACCTGCTGCTGTACCTGATCCGCAAACAGAACATCAACATCCTCGACATCCCGGTGGCGGAAATCACCCGCCAGTACATGGGTTATGTCGAGCTGATGCAGTCGGTGCGCCTGGAACTGGCCGCCGAGTATCTGGTGATGGCCGCGATGCTGGCCGAGATCAAGTCGCGGATGCTGCTGCCCCGGGCCGAAACCGTCGAGGACGAAGAGGACGACCCGCGCGCCGAACTGATCCGCCGTCTGCAGGAGTACGAACGGTTCAAGGCCGCTGCCGAGGGCATCGATGGCCTGAGTCGGGTCGGCCGCGATGTGATCGTGCCCAAGCTCGACGCCCCGGAAGCCCGCGCGCGCAAGCTGTTGCCGGACGTGGCGCTGGAAGAAATCCTGATGTCCATGGCCGAAGTGCTACGCCGCGGCGACATGTTCGAAAGCCATCAGGTCAGCCGCGAGGCGCTGTCCACCCGCGAGCGCATGAGCGACGTGCTGGAGCGGCTCAAGGGCGGCGGGTTTGTGCCGTTCATCGAGCTGTTCACCGCCGAAGAGGGCAAGCTCGGCGTGGTGGTGACCTTCATGGCCATCCTTGAACTGGTCAAGGAATCCCTGATCGAGCTGGTGCAGAATGAGCCGTTCGCCGCGATCCACGTGCGAGCCCGAGCCGAATAACGAGTCCCGATATGAACCTGACTGAACCCCGCGAGCTGGCGTCCCTGCTTGAAGCCTTTCTGTTGGCCTCGGGAAAGCCGCAATCCCTCGAGCGCCTGTATGAACTGTTCGAAGAAGGCGAACGCCCGGAGCCACCGGTCTTCAAGAAAGCCCTGACCCTGCTTGGCAAATCCTGCGAGGGCCGGGCGTTCGAGCTCAAGGAAGTCGCTTCCGGCTATCGTCTGCAAATCCGCGAAAAGTTCGCGCCGTGGGTCGGTCGTTTGTGGGAAGAGCGCCCGCAGCGCTATTCCCGGGCGCTGCTGGAAACCATGGCGCTGATCGCCTATCGCCAGCCGATCACCCGGGGCGAGATCGAGGATGTGCGGGGCGTGGCGGTCAACACCAACATCGTCAAGACGCTGATGGAACGTGAGTGGATCCGCATCGTCGGTTACCGCGACGTGCCGGGCAAACCCGCGATGTTCGCCACCACCAAGGCGTTTCTCGACCACTTCAACCTGAAGAACCTTGACGACCTGCCGCCGCTGGCCGAGTTGCGCGAAATCGAGGCAGATCCGGTGCTCGACTTCGACGACGCTCCGGTGCCGCCGGGCTTGCAGGAGCTGGCCGACGCCAGCGCCGAGCCGGAGGAGGCGAAGGAGGAAACCAGTTTCCACACCTTGCTGCTGGAACTGGACAGCATGGAGGAGGGGATCAAGACCGACTTCGACGACTTGCTGCGTGACGGGGCGGGCGGTGAATCGATGCCGACCGGGGTTGAGTCCGATCCGCTCGAGCCGCCGGTTGAGGGTGAGTTCGAAACTGAATTCGAGCCTGAACCTGAGTTTGAGCCTGAATTTGAGCCCGAGCAGGAAGACGATGTGCTCGGCGTGGCCGAAGCCCGGGAAAAACTGCTCGCTGCCGTCGCCCGGCTGGAACAGCCCGCGCCGGAACCCGCCGCTGAGGAAGAACTGAGCGAAGAAGAAGCCGAAGCCCGCGCCCTGGCCGAAGCCATCGAAGCCGAACGCCGCGAGTTCGAGGATTGAGCATGAGCTCGACCAAAGACCCGTGCATCAGCGTCTGCAAGTTCAGCGACGACATCTGTCTGGGCTGCGGCCGCAGCAAGCGCGAGATACGGGCCTGGAAGAAACTCGACAAGGACGACAAGCGCACTGTGCTGGCCGAAGCCGCGCTGCGTCTGATCAAGCTCGGGGCCACCGGTCGGCGGAAAAAGAAATAACCTTGCCCTGATCGACTAGTCTCTGATGCGCGCGCGGCCACATCCGCGTATGATTCGCGACCCTTCGGCGATCCCTTCGCCCGAAAACCCAGATTTCAACGTTTCAGCGGCTCAATTCAGCGCCGCTGAACAGACCACACCGGGAGGTGCCCAGATGAGTGACATCAATCAGAAAGACGACCAGGAAATCGGCCCAGCAGGCGAAAAGCTGCAGAAAGTCCTCGCCCGTATCGGCGTCGGCTCGCGCCGTGACGTCGAATCCTGGATCGCTGCCGGCCGGATCAAGGTCAATGGCAAAGACGCCACTTTGGGCCTGCGTGTCGACATGCACGATGCAATCACCATTGATGGCAAGGTCATCAAGCGCGAAGAAGCCGCCGAGTCGGTTCGCCGCGTGATCATGTACAACAAGCCCGATGGCGAGATCTGCACCCGTGACGACCCGGAAGGCCGTCCGACCGTGTTCGACAAGCTGCCGCGTCCGAAAGAAGGCCGCTGGATCAACATCGGTCGTCTCGACATCAACACCACCGGTCTGCTGATGTTCACTACCGACGGTGAACTGGCCAACCGCCTAATGCACCCGTCCTACGAGATGGACCGTGAATACGCGGTGCGTGTCCGCGGTGAAGTCGATGACGAAATGATCGAGCGCCTGAAGGCCGGCGTCGTGCTGGAAGACGGCCCGGCGCGTTTCACCGACATCCAACAGGCACCGGGTGGCGAAGGCTTCAACCACTGGTATCACTGCGTGGTGATGGAAGGCCGTAACCGTGAAGTACGTCGCCTTTGGGAATCCCAGGGCCTGGTGGTCAGCCGCCTGAAGCGCGTGCGTTTCGGTCCGGTGTTCCTCAACTCCGACCTGCCGATGGGCCGCTGGCGCGAAATGAGCCAGTACGAAGTTGACGTGCTGAGCGCCGAAGTCGGCCTGACTCCGGTGGCCATGCCGCAACTGAATGCCAAGAGCAAAGACAAGCTCGACCGCATGCAGCGCAAGTCGTCGCGTCCGATGGCCCGTACCGAGCGTGTGCGCACCCTGCGTCCGGCCAACGGTGCACCGATTGGTGCCGGTCCGCGTCCGGTTCGCGAGCCGCAGATCGAAGGCGAGCGTCCAGGTCGCAAGCCGGCAACGCGTCCGGATGGCGAGCGTGGGCCACGCAGTCCGCGTCCGGCCAATGGCCGTACCGAGCGTGGCGAAGGTCGTGGTACGCCGGTGGCGGATCGTCCAGTCGACACCAAGCGCCCGGCCAAACCGGCGCCGAAGCGCCCGGGCATCAAGCTGGCCGACGATGACAAGCCGTCGGGCAAGCGCCGTGGCGCACCAGCCGGTTCCGGCCAGCGTCCGGGGTTTGGTCGCAAGAAGCCGGAATAAGACGGTTGTAAGCTTCAAGCTTCAAGCTTCAAGCTGAAAACAGAAACGCCAACCTCAGGGTTGGCGTTTTTTTTTGGACTTTTTATTTCTTTTTTCGGGTGTGTTTTTCTTGTTTTAAAACAAAAAAACTTAACGCCTTTCAAATAGTTAGCCAGCTAACGTCAATTGCCGGACCCTTCTTCGATGGGTCTGGAGTGGAAATTTTACGTTACGCGCTGTCAGCGAATATTTACGAAAAAGCCCTCGCCGTCCCATGAATCGAGTGGCTTTGCCCGGCTGTAAGGAAAATCTGCCGGAGCCAGGCCCGACGGGCCTTGCGCAGCGCTCTGGCGCGCTTGTTTCAGCGTCGTTTGAAAGGTGAGATGCGTCCCATGCCTGTCGTGCAGGTGCATAACAAGAAGGAGGCGCAATGAACGCCGATATCCATTTTCACTTCTCCACGTGGGACGGATTTTCCATCGTCCACGCCGATGGCCTGCAAAGGCCTGACTCAATTTTTGCAGCCGCCCGGGCCTCCCGGGGTGGACACATGCAATCCCGGCAACCGACACGCTGATCCGGCGAGGTCTGGCAGCAGGGGGTTAGCGGTGTACAATGCGCCGCGTTTTAACTGTGACCCTCTGCGTAATCGCGCAAACCTCAAGGTTTATCCGCCTTGTTCACTCCGCCGCGTCACAAGCGTGTCGGGTTCGATTTCGTCACAGATAAAAACAAACAGGTGACGCATGACCGTTGTAAAAAAGCTGAATTCCTGGTGCCTGCGCTGGGGTTTGATCAGGGTTGGCTGAAATCGCAACCTTGCAGCAACGTCTACTGAACATCATCAAACCTTGCGTGAGACCTTTTTCATGAGTGGACAAAACTCGCAATCAGGCGAGCTGAAACGCGGCCTGAAAAATCGCCACATTCAACTGATCGCCCTCGGTGGCGCGATCGGTACCGGATTGTTCCTCGGTTCGGCCGGGGTGCTGAAATCCGCCGGCCCGTCGATGATCCTCGGCTATGCCATCTGCGGCTTCATCGCCTTCATGATCATGCGCCAGCTGGGCGAAATGATCGTCGAAGAGCCGGTGGCCGGATCCTTCAGCCACTTTGCGCACAAATACTGGGGCGGTTTCGCCGGCTTCCTGTCGGGCTGGAACTGCTGGATCCTGTACATCCTGGTGGGCATGTCGGAGCTGACCGCGGTCGGCAAATACATCCACTACTGGGCGCCGGAGATCCCGAGTTGGGTCACTGCCGCGGCGTTCTTCGTGCTGATCAATGCGATCAACCTGGCCAACGTCAAAGTCTTCGGTGAAGCCGAATTCTGGTTCGCGATCATCAAGGTCGTGGCGATCGTCGGCATGATCGCCCTGGGCAGCTACCTGCTGGTCAGCGGCCATGGCGGCCCGCAGGCTTCGGTCAGCAACCTGTGGTCCCACGGTGGTTTCTTCCCGAACGGCGTCAGCGGTCTGGTGATGGCCATGGCGATCATAATGTTCTCCTTTGGCGGTCTGGAAATGCTCGGTTTCACCGCAGCCGAAGCCGACAAGCCGAAAACCGTGATCCCGAAAGCGATCAACCAGGTGATCTACCGGATCCTGATTTTCTACATCGGCGCACTGGTGATCCTGTTGTCGCTGACTCCGTGGGACAGTCTGCTGGAAACCCTCAACGCTTCTGGCGATTCCTACAGCGGCAGCCCGTTCGTGCAGGTGTTCTCGATGCTCGGCAGCAACACCGCTGCGCACATCCTCAACTTCGTGGTCCTGACCGCGGCATTGTCGGTGTACAACAGCGGCACCTACTGCAACAGCCGCATGCTGCTGGGCATGGCCGAGCAGGGCGATGCGCCGAAAGCGCTGGCGAAGATCGACAAGCGCGGCGTGCCGGTGCGTTCGATCCTGGCCTCGGCGGCCGTGACTCTGGTGGCGGTGCTGCTCAACTACCTGATCCCGCAACACGCGCTGGAACTGCTGATGTCGCTGGTGGTTGCAACGCTGGTGATCAATTGGGCGATGATCAGCTTCTCGCACTTCAAGTTCCGCCAGCACATGAACAAGACCCACCAGAAGCCGCTGTTCAAGGCGCTGTGGTACCCGTACGGCAATTACATCTGCCTGGCGTTCGTCCTGTTCATCCTCGGCGTGATGCTGCTGATCCCGGGCATTCAGATCTCGGTGTACGCGATTCCGGTGTGGGTGGTGTTCATGTGGATCTGCTACGTGATCAAGAACAAACGTGGCGCGCAGCAGGCACTGCACGCAGCGAGCGCAGCCAAGTAAGCGTCGTTGCAAAAACAACAAACCCGGCCAAGTGCCGGGTTTTTTGTACTTTCGCGGTATCCTGCGGGTTCTGATCAGGGACGCTTTTCCATGCTGGTGATTTCCAACAACGTGCATCTGCCGGATGCCGAGATCGAACTGACGTACATCCGCGCCCAGGGCGCCGGTGGGCAGAACGTCAACAAGGTCTCCAGCGCCGTGCACCTGCGCTTCGACATTCCGGCCTCGTCCTTGCCCGAGTTCTACAAGGAGCGGCTGCTGGCGCTGCGCGACAGTCGCATTACCGGTGATGGCGTGCTGATCATCAAGGCCCAGCAGTACCGTACGCAGGAACAGAATCGCGCCGATGCGCTGGAGCGTCTGACCGAGCTGATCCTCAGCGCCACCAAGGTCGAGAAAAAGCGCCGGCCGACCAAGCCGACGCTGGGCTCAAAGAAGCGTCGGCTCGAATCGAAAACCAAGCGCGGCAGCATCAAGGCCGGGCGGGGCAAGGTGGATTTCTAGTCTTCGCGGTACTTCGCCGTGTGGCGGTAGAGATAGACGCTCAATGCCAGACCGCTCAGCGCGGCGAGGGCGGCGAACAGGAAAATCGAGGCAAATCCGAAGCCCGCTGCAATGGCGCCCGCCAAAGGGCCGGTGATGCCCAGCGACAAGTCGATGAACAACGAATAAGCCCCGACCGCCGCACCACGGCTGGAGGCCGGCACCAGGTTTACCGCCTCCACGCCGAGCGCCGGGAATACCAGCGAGAAACCGAAACCGCTCAATGCCGCGCCGGCCAGTGCCCAGTGCGCGTCCGGCGCCAGCCACAGCAACAGCAGGCCCAACGTTTCCACCGACAGGCAGGCAATCGCCACACGAAAGCCGCCGAGGCGATTGATCAGGTTGCCGAACAGCAGTCGCGCACCGATGAAGCTGGCGCCGAACAGGCTCAGGCACAGCACCGCGTTGTCCCAGTGCTGCGTGGCGTAATACAGGGTGATGAAGGTGGCGATGGTGCCGAAACCGATCGAGCCCAACGCCAGTCCGCAGCCGTGCGGGAAGACGCGGCCCAGCACATGCATGAACGGCAGACGCTCGCCGGCCACGATCGGCGCGGCGGTTTTCGGCCAGGCCAGCAGCAGCCCCAGCGTGGCGAGCAGCAGAATGCTCACACCCATGCTCCACAAACCGAAACGGCTGACCAGCCATACCCCGAGCGGCGCACCGACCGCCAGCGCACCGTAACTGGCGATGCCGTTCCACGAGATGACTTTGGCGGTGTTGGCGGCGCCGACGCGGCCGATGCCCCAGCCGATCGAGCCTGAGCCGACCAGACTTTCCGCGCTGCCCAGCACCAGGCGGCCGACGAACAGGCTGATCAGGCTCAGCAGCGGCAGGTTGGGCGTCCACGCCGAAATCAGCATGAACACACCGCTCAAACCACAACCGGCCAGACCGATCATCACCGCACGTTTGCTGCCCTGGTTGTCGATGATCTTGCCAGCATACGGGCGGCTGAGCAGGGTGGCGAGGTATTGCACGCTGATCACCAGCCCGGCGATGACCGCACCGAAGCCCAGGTCGCTGTGCACATAGCCGGGCAGCACCGCCAATGGAATGCCGATGTTCAGGTAGCCGATGAAGGTGAACAGGACGATGGAAACGACTTGCAGCGTGACCGCCAGGGGGCGCTGGGGTTCGGGCATAGAGGACGACATGAATTACGATCCACGGGAAGAGCAGAATAGATAGGCTGCTCATGATACCGATGCGGACGCGTCCAGGGCGGGGAAAAGTAAAACTATTTGGCCGGGGCGACCAATTGCGTGGTGACCAGGGCGGCCAGCGCGTTTTCTTCGCTGCCGAAACGGGCGAGCAGGGCGGCCTGTTTCTCGGGCGAGAGACGGCTCCAGATCTCGATCATCTTTTCGGTGGCACCGATCAGGGTCTCGGCCTGTTGTTCATCGAATTCTTTGGACATGGCAACTCAGGTTTCAGGCAGTGTGGAAAGCGCATGTTAGCGCTTTCCACACGGTCTGTACGGCGGGTGTTGCTTACTCTTCGCTGTCGGCCGGACGGCTCTCGGCGGCTTCTTTCGGCTCGGGCTGTTGGGCACCGGCTTGTTGCGTGGTCGTCTGCTCAGTTTCGTGCAGGCTTGGGAAGGGGAGATTCGGAATCTCGTGCATGGTTGCGCTCCTCGCTAAGTCTGTTGATAGATCTGGTAGATCCGCGCTTTCAGAAAGCTTGCGCAGGATACAGCAAGAAAAATGACAATCAGACTTTTAAATCCATTTGGTTCGACGGGCGGGATTGTCTAGACAAGTGCGACAGGGTGACGCAGGGCAGATGTGGGAGCGAGCCTGCTCGCTCCCACAGTTGGGACTATTTGCAGACGTTGGCGATCGCTTCGGCCAGCAGGTCGAGACGCGTCGCATCAATCCCGGCAACGTTGGCCCGGCCCGAGCTGACCATGTACACGCTGTGATGCTCACGCAGGTTCTTCACCTGTTCCGGCGACAGTCCGGTGTAGGAGAACATCCCGCGTTGCACGCCGATGTGCGCAAAACGCTCGCGCAGGCCGTGCGGTTCCAGCGCTTCCACCAGTCCGCTGCGCAACTGGGCGATGCGCAGACGCATGGCTTCCACTTCGTCGGCCCAGCGGCGTTTCAGCTCCGGGTCGGCGAGGATCGTGGCGACCACAGCCGCGCCGTGATCCGGTGGCGTTGACCACAGGTTGCGGGCGATGTGCGCCAACTGGCTGCGGATGTCGATCAGCTTGTCAGCGGTTTTCGCGCTGACGATCAACGCACCGGTGCGGTCGCGATATAAACCGAAGTTCTTCGAGCAGGAGCTGGTGATCAGCAGCTCGGGCAACTCGGCGGCGAACAGCCGGGTCGACCATGCATCCTGCTCCAGACCGTCGCCAAAGCCCTGGTAGGCAAAGTCGATCAGCGGCAGCAGGTCACGGCGGCGTACTACCTCCAGCACTCGCTGCCAGTCGTCGTGGCTCAGGTCGAAACCGGTCGGGTTGTGGCAGCACGCGTGCAGCAGCACCACATCACCTTTCGGCACTTCGTTGAGCACGGCGAGCATCGCATCGACGTCGAGGCGGTTGTCGCTGCCGACGTACGGGTAATGGCTGATCTTGACCCCGGCGGCCGCGAAAATCGTTTCGTGGATCGGCCAGGTCGGGTTGCTCAGCCATACACCCTTGCCCGGCAGGCATTGGGCGATGAAGTCCGCCGCCAGACGCAGGGCGCCAGTACCGCCCGGCGTTTGGGTGGCGCCGGCGCGTTGCTCGGCGATCAGCTTCGAATCGACGCCAAGCACCAGCTCATTGATGACCTTGCCGAACAGCGGATTGCCGTGGCCACCGATGTAGGTCTTGGTGTCCTGGCTCTCGACCAGACGCGCCTCGGCGATTTTCACCGCCTCGGGGATCGGCGTCAGGCCCTGGGCATCCTTGTAGACGCCCACGCCAAGGTCGAACTTGCGCGGGTTGGAATCCTGCGCGTAGGCCTCCATCAGACCGAGGATCGGGTCGCCGGGCACTCGGCCGATGGCGTCGAAGTGCATTACTTGCGTCCTTCTGCGGTCTTGGCCACTTCGTCAGTGCGCGCGGCCATGATGAAGTCGTTGCGATGCAGGCCTTTGATGGAGTGGCTCCACCAGGTCACGGTGACTTTGCCCCACTCGGTGAGCAGGCCCGGGTGGTGACCTTCGGCCTCGGAGATCTCGCCGACGGCGTTGGTGAACGCCAGCGCGTGCTTGAAATTCTTGAACAGGAAGACTTTTTCCAGCTGCATGATGCTGTCGCGTACTTCGATGTTCCAGTCAGGAATCTGCTTGATCAGGATCGGCAGTTCTTCATCGCTGACTTGTGGGGCATCGGCACGGCAGGCTTCGCAATGGGCTTGGTTCAAAGTGGACATGGTGAACTTCCTGAAATCTGAAGGTGTTTTTTTATATTGGCGGTCAATGTCGCCACGCTAAACCAAAGTGGCGACGACGGACAGACTCACTTGTAAGCAAAAGTCGCGGGTCACGCGGCTTTCGGTTTTGGCGGAAACTTCGGTGCGTGCAGACCCAGCTGCATGCCTTGCTTGACCATGGCCATGATGTCTTCGTGGGCCAGGTCGAACAGGCGCTTGAGGTTCGGCAGGACAAAATACAGCGGTTGCAGGATGTCGATGCGGTACGGCGTGCGCATCGCTTCCAGCGGATCGAAGGCCTGATGCTCGGGCTCATCCGACAGCGAATAAACAGTTTCTTTCGGCGAAGACAGGATGCCGCCGCCGTAGATGCGTTTGCCTTGCGGGGTGTCGACCAGGCCGAACTCGATGGTCATCCAGTACAGACGCGCCAGATAAACGCGTTCTTCCTTGGTCGCCTGCAGGCCGAGTTTGCCGTAGGTGTGGGTGAATTCGGCGAACCACGGGTTGGTCAGCAGCGGGCAGTGGCCAAAGATCTCGTGGAAAATGTCCGGCTCCTGCAGGTAGTCCAGTTCTTCACGGGTACGAATGAACGTGGCCACCGGAAACTGCTTGCTGGCGAGCAATTCGAAAAAGGTCTGGAAAGGGATCAGCGCCGGGACGCGGGCAACCTGCCAACCGGTGGTCTCGCCGAGCACCTTGTTGATCTCGCCCAGTTGCGGAATGCGGTCGTGGGGCAGACCGAGTTTTTCGATACCGTCCAGGTATTCCTGGCACGCACGACCCTCGATCACTTTCAACTGGCGGGTGATCAGCGTGTTCCACACCGCGTGTTCTTCGGCGGGGTAGTCGATAAAACCTTGCGCATCGGGCTCGCGGGCCACGTATTGCGTCTGCTTCATACTGCTCTCCTGCGAGGGGAATTTCGTTCTTGTTATGTCCTGCGATGGACTGAGAAATACCCCGGAACGTTTGTTGTTGCAGCAGGTTGAAGACTGGTTGAGTAGGAAAAGTCTCTTTAATTCGTAAAATTTTCGTTACGCTTCGCGCGATAAGTCGTGTTTACGGTGACTGTCGGGTTTGAAAAGGCCGATGGCTGTCACATAATCTTGACGACTATCTTGCGCGCTGCGCAGAAAATTCCGGCGTCAGACCGCCTCTTCACCTGTTTCGGGCCTTTATATGCGTATCAAAGTCCACTGCCAGAACCGCATCGGCATCCTGCGCGACATTCTCAATCTGCTGGTGGAGTACGGGATCAACGTCGCCCGTGGCGAGGTGGGCGGTGAGCATGGCAACGCGATCTACCTGCATTGCCCGAACCTGATCAACATTCAGTTCCAGGCGTTGCGACCCAAGTTCGAGGCGATTGCCGGGGTGTTCGGCGTCAAGCGGGTAGGGTTGATGCCCAGCGAGCGGCGGCACATGGAGTTGAATGCGCTGCTCGGCGCGCTGGAGTTTCCGGTGCTGTCGATCGACATGGGCGGCTCCATCGTTGCCGCCAACCGTGCGGCAGCGCAGTCGCTCGGAGTACGGGTGGACGAGGTGCCGGGGATTCCGTTGTCGCGTTACGCCGAAGATTTCGATCTGCCGGAACTGGTGCGCGCCAACAAATCGCGAATCAACGGCATGCGGGTCAAGGTCAAGGGCGACATCTTTCTGGCCGACATCGCGCCGCTGCAATCGGAACACGACGACAGCGAGGCCATGGCTGGCGCAGTGCTGACGCTGCACCGCGCAGACCGGGTCGGCGAGCGCATCTATAACGTGCGCAAACAAGAGCTGCGTGGCTTCGATAGCATCTTCCAGAGCTCCAAGGTGATGGCAGCGGTGGTGCGCGAGGCCCGGCGCATGGCGCCGCTGGATGCGCCGTTGTTGATTGAGGGCGAAACCGGCACCGGCAAGGAATTGCTGGCGCGGGCCTGCCACCTGGCGAGCCCGCGTGGTCAGTCGCCGCTGATGGCGCTCAACTGCGCGGGGCTGCCGGAGTCGATGGCCGAGACCGAACTGTTCGGCTACGGCCCCGGTGCCTTTGAGGGCGCGCGGGCCGAAGGCAAGCTCGGGCTGCTGGAGCTGACGGCGGGCGGCACGCTGTTCCTCGATGGTGTCGGCGAAATGAGCCCGCGCTTGCAGGTGAAACTGCTGCGATTCCTGCAGGACGGCTGCTTCCGCCGTGTGGGCAGTGATGAAGAGGTTTACCTCGATGTGCGGGTGATCTGCGCAACCCAGGTCGACCTGTCGGAGCTGTGCGCGCGCGGCGAATTTCGCCAGGATCTGTATCACCGCTTGAACGTGCTGTCGCTGCACATCCCGCCACTGCGCGAATGCCTCGACGGTTTGACGCCGCTGGTGGAGCACTTTCTCGATCAGGCCAGTCGACAGATCGGCTGCCCGCTGCCGAAACTGGCGCCGGCGGCGATGGACCGGCTCAGTCACTACCATTGGCCGGGCAATGTGCGGCAACTGGAGAACGTGCTGTTCCAGGCGGTTTCGCTGTGCGACGGCGGCACGGTCAAGGCCGAGCACATTCGCCTGCCGGATTACGGCGTGCGTCAGCCGCTTGGCGATTTCTCCCTCGAAGGCGGGCTGGACGAGATTGTTGGGCGCTTCGAGAAGGCGGTGCTGGAGCGCTTGTATTCCGAGCATCCGAGCAGCCGGCAACTGGGCAAGCGGCTCGGGGTTTCCCATACGACCATCGCCAACAAGTTGCGTGAGTACGAAGTCGGCAAGGACGCGTCGGAGTGATCACGGCCGGATCGGGTGTTTGCCGCCAAGCGGCATGACACCGCCGGTTTTTCGTCTTCGATACATTTCCCTCCTCTCGGCAAAATCCCTCAAGTCCTTTGTTTATCGGGTCCTCGGCCGCCAGAAAAAAGTTGGTCTGCAAATTGCTTATGGCTCAGCAGTACAGCGGTGGGCGGCAAACGTCCGGCATGCAGAGGAAAGAGTGTGGACAAGTACCTTTATGTGGCAATGACCGGCGCCAGCCAGAACGCACTGGCGCAAAAGGCTCATGCCAACAACCTGGCGAACATCTCCACCAACGGTTTTCAGCGCGACCTGGAACAGGCGCGTTCGATGCCGGTGTTCGGTGACAGCTTTCCGGCGCGTGCGTTTGCCATGAGCGAACGGCCCGCCACCGACTTCACGCCGGGGTCGCTGGTGCAGACCGGCCGTGACCTCGACGTGGCCGTCAGCGGCAACGGTTTCATTGCCGTGCAGAACCCCAACGGCGGCGAAAGCTACGTGCGCACCGGCAGCCTGAATATCGACGCCCTTGGCGTCTTGCGTGCCGGCAATGGCATGCCGGTCATGGGCAATGGCGGGCCGATCGCGGTGCCGCCGGAGCAACAGGTGGAAGTTGGCGAAGACGGCACCATCAGCATTCGTGCGATGGGCGAAGGCCCGCGGGTCATGGCCGAAGTCGATCGCATCAAGCTGGTCAACCCGGACATCAAGAACATGAACAAGGGCCTGGACGGTTCGATCTACACCAAGGACGGCCAGCCTGCGCCGGCCGATGCCAACGTCAAACTGGTGTCGGGGTTCCTGGAGTCGAGCAACGTCAATGCCGTGGAAGAGATGACGTCGGTGCTGGCCCTGGCCAAGCAGTTCGAACTGCACGTCAAGATGATGAACACCGCCAAAGACGACGACCAGGCCATGGCTCGGGTCTTGCAGATCAGCTAATTATCAGAACGTCGCGCCGTAAAACAGGCGCACGAGGAGAATCGAATGCTTCCGGCTCTATGGGTTGCCAAAACCGGTCTGTCCGCCCAGGACACCAATCTGACCACCATTTCCAACAACCTGGCGAACGTGTCGACCACGGGTTTCAAACGTGACCGCGCCGAGTTCCAGGACCTGCTCTATCAGATCAAGCGTCAGCCAGGCGCCCAGTCGACCCAGGACAGCGAACTGCCGTCGGGTCTGCAAGTGGGTACCGGTGTGCGCATCGTCGGCACCCAGAAAAACTTCACCGCCGGCAGCCTGCAAACCACCGAGCAGCCGCTGGACATGGCCATCGACGGTCGCGGTTTCTTCCAGATCCTGCAGCCGGACGGCACCACGTCCTACACCCGTGACGGTACTTTCCACCTCGACTCCAACGGCCAGATCGTCAACGCCAGCGGTTTCGCCCTGGAACCGGCCATCGTCATCCCGAACAACGCCCAGACCTTCACCGTAGGTCGTGACGGCACCGTGTCGATCACCGTCGCCGGCAACCCTGCCGCTCAGGTGATCGGCAACCTGCAAACCGCTGACTTCATCAACCCGGCCGGTCTGCAAGCGGTGGGCAACAACCTGTTCCTGGAAACCGCCGCTTCCGGTGCGCCGCAAGTCGGTACTCCGGGCCTGAACGGTTTCGGCACCACGCTGCAGAACACCCTGGAAACCTCCAACGTCAGCACCGTGGAAGAGATGGTCAACATGATCACCACCCAGCGCGCGTACGAGATGAACTCCAAGGTGATCTCCACCGCCGACCAGATGCTCTCGTTCGTAACGCAGAATCTGTAATCAAGTCTATGAGGCGGCCATGAGGTCGCCTGCAACACCGTGAGGTAAGGGTCATGAAGCGCTTTGTATCTGTTGTGGCATTGAGCGGGGTCGTCTCGCTCGCGGGCTGCGTCGCTCCGACGCCCAAGCCCAATGATCCTTACTACGCCCCGGTGTTGCCGCGCACACCGTTGCCGTCGGCCGCCAACAACGGCTCGATCTATCAGGCCGGTTTCGAGCAGAACCTGTACAGCGACCGCAAGGCATTCCGGGTCGGTGACATCATCACCATCACCCTGAACGAGAGGACCCAGGCCAGCAAGAACGCCAACTCGCAGGTGGCCAAGAACAGCAAGACCGGCATCGGCCTGACGTCGCTGTTCGGCGGCAGCGCCACCACCAACAACCCGTTGGGCGGTAACGACCTGAGCCTGGATGTCGGTTACAGCGGCGACCGCGCGACCAAGGGTGACAGCAAGGCGGCCCAGGGCAACACCCTGACCGGCTCGATCACCGTGACCGTCGCCGACGTGCTGCCCAACGGCATCATCGCCGTGCGTGGCGAGAAGTGGATGACCCTCAACACCGGCGACGAGCTGGTGCGGATCGCCGGTCTCGTGCGGGCCGATGACATCGCCACCGACAACACCGTGTCTTCGACCCGGGTCGCCGATGCACGCATCACCTACTCGGGCACCGGTTCGTTCGCCGATGCGAGTCAGCCAGGCTGGTTCGACCGTTTCTTCCTCAGCCCGCTGTTCCCTTTCTAGGTGGCTACGTTGAATTTCAAGAGCCTCATGCTCGCTGCGGCGTTGATGTCTGCAGCCTTTGGTGCCCACGCCGAGCGGCTGAAAGATATCGCCAGCATTTCCGGCGTGCGTTCCAACCAGTTGATCGGCTATGGCCTGGTGGTCGGTCTTAACGGTACCGGCGACCAGACCACGCAGACCCCGTTCACCCTGCAGACCTTCAACAACATGCTCTCGCAGTTCGGCATCAAGGTGCCGCCGGGATCGGGCAACGTGCAGCTGAAAAACGTCGCGGCAGTGTCGGTGAGTGCCGATCTGCCGGCGTTCGCCAAGCCGGGTCAGCAGGTCGACATCACCGTGTCGTCCATCGGTAACTCCAAGAGCCTGCGCGGCGGCACCCTGTTGCTGACCCCGCTCAAGGGTATCGACGGCAACGTTTACGCCATCGCTCAGGGCAACCTGGTGGTGGGTGGTTTCGACGCCGAAGGTCGTGACGGTTCGAAGATCACCGTCAACGTTCCGTCGGCCGGTCGCATCCCGGGCGGTGCGTCGGTCGAGCGTTCGGTGCCGAGTGGTTTCAACCAAGGCAACAGCCTGACGCTGAACCTCAACCGTTCCGACTTCACTACCGCCAAGCGCATCGTCGACAAGATCAACGACATGCTCGGCCCTGGCGTGGCTCAGGCCATCGACGGCGGTTCGATCCGTGTGACCGCGCCGCTCGATCCGAGCCAGCGCGTCGACTATCTGTCGATCCTGGAAAACCTCGAAGTCGATCCGGGTCAGGCCGTGGCGAAAGTCATTATCAACTCGCGTACCGGCACCATCGTCATCGGCCAGAACGTGAAGGTATCGCCGGCCGCCGTGACCCACGGCAGCCTGACCGTGACCATCACCGAAGACCCGATCGTCAGCCAGCCGGGCCCGCTGTCCAATGGCCAGACCGCCGTGGTGCCGCGCTCGCGGGTGAATGCCGAGCAGGAAGCCAAGCCGATGTTCAAGTTTGGCCCGGGCACTACCCTCGACGAGATCGTCCGGGCGGTGAACCAGGTCGGCGCCGCGCCGGGTGACCTGATGGCCATCCTCGAAGCACTTAAGCAGGCCGGCGCGTTGCAAGCCGACCTGATCGTGATCTGAGGACGGCGACCATGGATATGCGCAAAAGCGGTCTGGTCAGCAGCAGCGATTCGGGTTCGTACTCCGACCTCAATCGCTTGAATCAGCTGAAGGTCGGCGACAAGAACAGCGATGCGAACATGCGCAAGGTCGCGCAGGAATTCGAATCGCTGTTCCTCGGTGAAATGCTCAAGTCGATGCGTTCGGCCACTGAAGCGCTGGGCCAGGACAACCCGCTCAATACGCCGGCCGCCAAGCAGTATCAGGAAATGTATGACCAGCAACTGGCGGTTTCCCTGTCCCGCGAGGGCGGTGGTATTGGCCTGGCCGACGTGCTGATCAAGCAGATGTCGAAGAACAAACCGATGGCGCCGGGCGAGGCTGCGGCCGCATCCGCCGCCAAGCAGGAAGAAGCCAGGGCCAAGGCCGCTGCCGTGGCCACACCGATTGCCGCCGGTACCATGGCTGCCAATGGTCCGTTGTCGCGACTCAATGGCGAGCGTCCGCTGTGGGCGTCGCGTTCGTTGCATGCGCCGAACACTGAACTGACCCATCGCAATGACATGGAAATGATCAACCAGCGTCGTCTGGCGTTGCCGCCGAAACTGGCGGATCGCTTGCTCGCCGGTCTGGTGCCGTCGGCTACGCCGGCAGCGGCCACTCAACTGCCGCAACGCGCCGCGACCGCCGCTGTTACCGGTTCCGGCCCGCTGTATAACGGCGACTGGCTGGCCCGCGCCGAGGCGGACAAGGCTTCCGGCGGACAGATGCAGATTTACGGTCGTGCGATGGCACAGATCCCGTTGGCGCCAGCCAAGCGCGCGTTCAGCAACGCCGACCAGTTCGTCAACACGATGTTGCCGATGGCGCAGGAAGCCGCCGCGCGCATTGGCGTCGATCCGCGTTATCTGGTGGCTCAGGCTGCGCTGGAAACCGGCTGGGGCAAATCGGTCATGCGCGCCCAGGACGGCAGCAGCAGTCACAACCTGTTCGGCATCAAGGCCAGCAGCAACTGGAAGGGCGATTCGGCCCGCGCGATCACCAGCGAATTCCGCAACGGGCAGATGGTCAAGGAGACGGCCGAGTTCCGTTCCTATGCCTCGTACAAGGACAGCTTCCACGATCTGGTGACTTTGCTGCAGAGCAATAATCGCTATCAAGATGTGCTGAAGTCGGCCGATAACCCAGAACAGTTTGTACGCGAATTGCAGAAGGCCGGTTACGCGACCGACCCGAACTACGCGACGAAGATTTCGCAGATTGCCAGGCAGATGACGGTCAATCAGAACTACGCTGCGGCCGGCGTTTCAACAACGCCCTTATAAACACAAGGTAAGGTTTGAATCATGAGTTTGCTCAATATCGGGATGTCGGGGTTGGCCGCGAGTTCATCCTCTCTGGCTGTGACGGGCAACAACATTGCCAACGTCGACACCGCCGGTTATTCACGCCAGCAAACCGTGCAGGGCACCAAGTCCTCGATTCAGTACGGTAACGTGTTCATCGGTACCGGTACGACTCTGGCCGACGTGCGCCGGGTGTACAACTCCTACCTCGAATCGCAGCTGCGTACCGCCACGTCGCTCAATAGCGAAGCCGCCGCCTTCGGTGCGCAGGCGACCGCGCTGGACGGCTCGCTGTCCGACACCAACACTGGCCTGACCGGTGTGCTGCAGAAATTCTTCACCTCGATGCAAGGCGTGTCGACCTCGGCCACCGACGACACTTCCCGCCAGTCGGTGCTGACCGGCGCCCAGGCCCTGACCAGTCGCTTCAATGCGCTGGCCAAGCAGATGAACGATCAGAACGCCACGCTCAATGGCAACCTGTCCGACATGGCGTCCCAGGTGAACAAACTGGCAACCTCGATTGCCACGCTGAACCAGAAGATCGGCGAGATCTCCACCAGCGGCGGCCAGCCGAACGATCTGCTCGACAGCCGTAACGAAGCCGTGCGTCAACTCTCCGAGCTGACCGGCGCGCAAGTCGTTGAGCGTGGCACCAGCTTCGACATCTACATCGGCAGCGGCCAGCCGTTGGTCATCGGCAATACCACCAATACCCTGAGCACCGTGCCGCTCAAGGGTGACCCATCGCGCATGGGCATCCAGATGGATCGTGGTTCGAGCACCATCGACATCACCTCGGCGATGACCGGTGGTGAAATCGGCGGTCTGCTGACTTATCGCAAGGAAGTGCTCGATCCTGCACTCAACGAGCTGGGCCGTGTGGCACTGGTCGTTGCCGACCAGATCAACCGCCAGCAAGCCCAGGGCATCGACAAGAACGGTGACTTTGGCGCGGCCATTTTCAACAACATCAACAGTGCCGCCCTGATCAGTCAGCGCAGCATCGCCCAGTCCGGCAACAGTGCAGGTTCGGGCAATCTTGATGTCACCATCAAGGACACCGGCAAGCTGACCACCAGCGACTATCAGGTCACCTTCACCAGCGCGACCAACTACACGGTCAAGCGCTCCGACGGCACCGACATGGGTTCGTTCAGCACCACGACCACGCCGCCTCCGGTAATCGACGGCTTTACCCTGGCCCTTAACGGTGGTGCGCTGAGCGCCGGCGATACGTTCAAGGTCACCCCGACCCGCAACGCGGCGTCCAGCATTCAGACCGTGCTTACCGACCCGAAGAAAATCGCCGCCGCCGGACCATTGACCGGCGTGGCCAGTGCCAACAACTCAGGCACCTACACTCAGCCGACGCTGACTGACGTCGTCGATATCTACAACCCGGCGTCCCAGGCAGAGTTGCAGAACGCGCTCAAGTATTCGACCCCGGTCAAACTGGTATTCGGTGCCACCACCAGCGGCAGCCAGACTTACAACATGGTTGATGCCAAGGGGGCCACGATCGGTTCCGGCGTCATCGTTCCCGGTCAGGCGAACACCCTGAACCTGAAGATCGGCATGGTCGACTCCACCGGTGCTCCGGTGATGGACACCACCGTCATCCCGAACGTGCAAAAGACCTTCACCGTGCAGACCACTGTGGGCGCGACGCCGAAGTCCGGCGAAACCTTCACCATCAACCTGACCGGCGCGGCCTCTTCGGACAACCGCAACGCCCAGGCACTGGTCGGTTTGCAGACCAAACAGACCGTTGACACCGGCACGGCGAGCAAGGGCATCAGCCTGACCGACGCTTACAACAAACTGGTAACCAACGTCGGTACCCAGGCTGCCCAGAGCAAATCCGACAGCGCAGCCACCACGGTGATCCTGGATCAGGCCCAGGGTGCACGGGACTCGCTGTCCCAGGTCAACCTGGATGAAGAGACCGGCAACCTGGTCAAGTATCAGCAGTACTACACAGCGTCTTCGCAGATCATCAAAGCTGCGCAGGAAACCTTCGCCACGCTGATCAACAGCCTTTAAGGAGCCGTAATTCATGCGCATTTCCACCGCCCAGTATTACGCGACACAAGCTGCCCAATATCAGCGCAACTACAGCAAGACGGTCGCGACCGCCAACGAAGCCAGCAGCCTGCAGCGCATCAACACGGCAGCCGACGATCCGATCGGTGCCGGTCGCTTGCTGAAGCTGGGCCAGCAGGCCGCGATGCTCGAGCAGTACAAAGGCAACATCGACACCACCAAGAGTTCACTGACCGTTCAGGAATCCACCCTGACATCCATCACCACCGCCCTGGCACGTGCCAAGGAAATCGGCCTGGCCGCCAACAACGGCATCGCCACCGATACGGATCGCAAGGCTTACGCGGCGGAACTGACCCAGATCCAGCAGCAGGTGCTGGGCCTGATGAATTCCAAGGACGCCAACGGCAACTACCTGTTCTCCGGCTCGAAGACCGATACCGCGCCGTACTCGCAGAACGCCGACGGCACCTACACCTACAACGGTGACCAGACCCAGGTCAACCTGGGCATTGGCGACGGCCTGTCGGTGGCGACCAACACCACCGGTTGGGATGCTTTCCAGCAGACCATCAATACCGCCCGGACCCAGACCAGCATGACGGCTCCGGCTGTCGATGACGGTCGTGTGGTGCTGACCAACGGTATCGTGGGTACCGCTGCGACTTACAACGCCAAATTCACGGCCGGCCAGCCGTACACCGTGGATTTCATCAGCAGCACTCAGATCAAGATCACCGATGCCCTGGGCAATGACGTCACCACCGAAGCCAGTCAGAACGGTGCGATCACCAACAGCAACGGTGCCAACCAGACGGTCAGTTTCCGTGGTGTCGATCTGAAACTGAACATCAACCTCAAGCCAGGTGATACCAATCCGGACGCGGTCATCGCCGGTCACAGCTTCCAGCTGTCGGCCACACCGGACTCGTTCACCTCCGTGCGCAGCCCGGGCAACCCGTCGACCGCGGTCATCACCGGTTCGAACGTGACCAACCAGGCGGCCTACAACGGCGCCTTCCCGTCGGGCGGCGGCGCCGTTCTGAAGTTCACGAGTGCCACGGCATTCGACCTGTACGCGGCGCCTGTCACTGCCGACAGCAAACCGGTGTCTTCGGGCACGGTGGTCGGTGGCAACGCTACGGCTGCGGGCGTGACTTTCGCCATCGGTGGCACGCCAGCCGCCGGTGACCAGTTTTCGATTCAGTCCAACAACCACCAGACCCAGAACGTGCTCGACACCCTGGGCCAGATGGTCACTGCACTGAACACACCGATCGATGGTGATCCGGTCGCCAAGCAGAAATTCCAGGGTGCGATGGAGTCGGCGCTCGGCAACATCGAAAGTGCCGCCAACCAGATCGGCAGCGCCGTCACCTCGATCGGTGCCCGTGGCCAGTCGCTGGATGAACAGACCACCACCAACGAGACCCTGATCCAGGCGAACACCACCACTCAGGGCTCAATCCGCGATTCCGATCCGGCCGAGGTGATGACCCGCCTGACCCTGCAGCAGACCATGCTGCAGGCCTCGCAACTGGCGTTCAGCAAAATCAGCCAGCTGGGTCTGTTCAACAAGATCTGACGGCAGGCAGGCGGGCGCGCAAGCGCCCGCGTTGCCCTGTTCCTTCAATAGTTAATGTCTTAGCGGTTTCAAGAGCTCGCTTTTCTGGGCGGGTTCACACCGCCTGTGAGCCCGCCGTGAATTCACTTCCCCTCGTCAGCCTCGTCATTCCAGCCTTCAATCCGCGTTTTTTCGAACGGGCATTGCAAAGTGCCGTGAGTCAGGGCTATGGCAATCTCGAAATCATTGTCTGCGATGACAGTCGTGGTCACGAGATCAAAACCATCGTCGACTCGGTGAGCGATAGCAGCGGCGTGGCGGTGCGTTATGTACGCAATCCCCGGACGCTGGGGCTGGTGGGCAACCTGCACGTCTGTCTCGAACAGGCTCAGGGCGAGTTCATAAAATTCCTGTGCGATGACGACCAGTTGTTCAGCATCTGTGTCGAGCGTCAGGCGCAGACACTCATCGATCATCAGGATGTCAATCTGGCCCTGGCCCAGCGCCTGTTCTGGGATGCCGACGACCGGCCGTTGCCGTCACGCCTGCAAAACACGCCGCTGTCTCCGACCTGCGGGCTGTTCAAGGGTGAAGACCTGCTGGCGATCTTCGAGAACTTCCCGGTCAACATTCTGGGCGGTTTCAGCAATGCCCTGTTTCGCCGGGCCGATGTAGTGGAGTTGCTGCCGGCGTTGACCCAGCCGGGACACTGCTTTGTCGCCAGTCTGGACTTCGCCTTGTATGTCTGCCTGCTGCGCCGGGGCAACATGGTGGTTTCGAACCATGTCCTGAGTGTCGAGCGTCTGTACCCTGAACGATTGAGTGGTCAGCAGGCCATGCGCGATGCGATCGAGGCCGAGCGTCAATGGCTGACGCAGATGCTCAAGGCACGCAGCGGCGAATCGGCGCCTGCACCGGGCTGGGTGCGCTACGTGCCGATGACCAAGGCGGCCGAGTTGCCGCGTGTCTGGGAAGAACTGCCGCTGAGCCGGACGCTGGGTACCAAGCAGACGACCCAGGATTGGCACGTGGGCATCTCCAGCGTCAGTTTCGCCGAGCTGTACGCGCAGTGGCTCGAATGCCGCCACCTGACCGAAGGCCAGCGTGAATTGCTGCCGGATACACTGGCCGCGTGGCCGCGTACACCGAAAATCGTTGCACTGATTATTGACGAGCAGGGCAGTCGCTCGGCGCTGGATCTTACGTTGCAATCACTGGCCGCCCAGGAGTATTTGCCCGAGCTGACCATCGTATTGTCTGCGGCCTGTACCGAGGCGCGGCTGGACGAGCGCGTGGTGCGCATGCCGCTGCAGGATGACTGGCAGCAACAAATCAATGATCTGTTGCCGCAACTCGATGGTGCCGACTGGTTCTACCTGCTGCGTGCCGGCGATCGGTTGGTGGTGCCAGCGCTGTTGGTGATGGCCGAGCGCATTGCGTTGTCGCGTACCTTGAAGTGTCTGTACAGCGATGAAGGTGGGTTGACCCAGGGCGAATCGACCGAGCCGGTATTCAAGCCGGACTTCAACCTTGATCTGATGCGCAGCTACCCCTACGTCGGCAGGGCGCTGGCGTTCGAGCGTGAGCGCTTCCTGGCCCTGGGTGGTTTCGATTCGTCGTTTGGCGAACTGGCACCCCACGATGTGCTGTGGCGCATGGTCGAGGAGGGCGGCACGCCGGTGGTCGGTCATATCGCGGAGGTGTTGCTGGAGTCTGTATTTGACCTGGCCAAGTGGCTGTCCGGACCGGAAATGGCAGACAGCAATGCGCAACTGGTCGGCGCACACCTGGATCGGCTGGGCATCGCTCATGACATCCGTCGCGGTGCATCGAACCTGTTGAACCGGGTCGACTATCACCACGCCCGCCGGCCGCTGGTGTCGATCGTCATCGTCAGCAAGGATCAGACGGCGGCGGTGCAACGCTGCATCGAGAGCCTGCTGGAGAAAACCGCATACGCCGAGTACGAACTGCTGCTGGTGGACGACGGCAGCGAGAGCGCCGAAGCCCAGGCCTGGTTCGATGGCATGGCGCAATTGGGCAGCGAGCGGATTCGCGTGCTGGACTGCCCGCAGCAGGAAAACCTGGCGGCGGTGCGCAATCTCGCCGTGAGTCAGGCCCGTGGCGATTACGTCCTGCTGCTCAACCCGTACGCCGTGATCACCAACGGCGAATGGCTGGCGGAAATGCTCAATCATGCGCAAAGGCCGGAAGTCGGTGTAGTGGGCGCGAAACTATTCAACCCGGATGGCCGGATCGTGCATTCCGGGCTGATTCTGGGTCTGCAAGGGCCGGCCGGCGTACCGTTTTTCGGTGAATCGCTGCAGGCGACGGGTTACATGTATCGTCTGCTGGCGGCGCATGACCTGAGCGCCGTCGGCAGCGATTGCCTGCTGGTGCGCAAGTCGGTGTTCGAGGCCGTCGGTGGCCTCGACGAACAGGACCTGGCGCAGTCGCTGAACGAAGTGGACTTGTGCCTGCGTGTCGGTCAGCAGGGTTATCTGGTGGTCTGGACGCCTTATGCGCAGTTGGCATTGGGTGCGCAGCCGGCCGGTACGCCGAAAGAGGGTGAAGAGGCGCGGCTCGGCAAAGAGCAGGAAACGTTCTACAAGCGCTGGTTGCCAATCGTTGCGCGGGACCCGGCCTACAACAAGAACCTGTCGCTGAGCGGCCTTGGCGGGTCGAGCTTCAGTCTCGATCCGGGCTTGCGTACTGGCTGGACTCCGTTCTCCCAGCCACAACTGCCGAAGATCCTTGCGCTGCCGGTCAACGCCTCCGCCATCGGTCACTACCGCGTGACGCAGCCTTTGATCGAGCTGGAAGCGGCGGGGCGTGCGCTGGGGCGGATTCACTACAACCTGCCGACGATCATTGAGGTCGAACGCCAGTCTCCGGACGTGATCATTTTGCAGGGGCGCTATGCCGAAGCACCGATCAACGAAATCCCGGGTCTGCAAAAGTACTCCAGTGCGCGGCGGATCTATGAGCTCGATGACTACGTTATCGATGTGCCTCACCGCAACGCGCATATCCGCAACATGCCGAACAAGGACGAAATGGAAAAACTGGTCCGCCGGGCGATTGCCATGTGCGACCGGGTCGTGGTGTCCACGGCGCCGCTGGGCAATGCGCTGTCGAGCATGCACAACGACATCCGGGTCGTTCCGAACATGCTGTCCCAACATATGTGGTGCGACTTGCGCAGCCAGCGCCGCACCTCGAAAAAACCGCGGGTCGGCTGGGGCGGCGGCACCAGCCACCACGGCGACCTGGCGGTGATTGCCGACGTTGTTCGTGAACTGGCCAATGAAGTCGACTGGGTGTTCTTCGGCATGTGCCCGGATGAGTTGCGTCCGTACATGCACGAATTCCACGGCGTGATCGGTCTGGACGTGTACCCGGCAAAACTGGCGAGCCTCAACCTCGACCTGGCCCTGGCACCGCTGGAGTTCCACATTTTCAACGACTGCAAGAGCAACCTGCGTCTGCTGGAGTACGGCGCCTGCGGATACCCGGTGATCTGCACCGACACCGAGGCCTATCGCGGTTACCTGCCATGCACCCGGATCAAGACCAACACCACGGACGAGTGGCTGCAAGCGATCCGCATGCACCTGGCCGATCCGGATGCGAGCTATCGCATGGGCGACGAATTGCGTGAAGTCGTGCTGCGCGATTACGTGCTGCGTGGGGATAACCTGCGGTACTGGGAAAACGGCTGGCTGGCGGATTGATCGGTTCATCCGCGCTCCAAAAAAAACAGGCGACTATTGCAATCGCCTGTTTTTTTTTACCTGCCTGTTCGTCTTTGTTTCATTGGCGATACATTTCTTTGCAACGGACTCAAGCGCAGGGAGTTTCCTGTCGATATCAACACATTGCAGTTCAAGAAAATCATGCCGCGATGACGAGTGATCGCCACGCTGGCCGGTACCGGTTCACAAACAAGGCAAGGAAGATGTAATGGCGGTAATCAACGGGACAAACGGCGCGGATACGCTGAACGGTACGAGTGGGGATGATGAGATCAATGGCCTGGGTGGCAATGATGTGATTATCGGGAGTGCCGGGGCTGACAAAATTGACGGTGGCGCGGGTTTCGACACGGTCGATTACTCGGCTTCGTTCGCCGGGGTCAATGTCGATATTCGTCCGGGCACCGGGTTGCCTGGCACCGGTGGTGATGCGCAAGGCGACACGCTGATCGGCATTGAAAAGGTCATCGGTTCGGCGTTCAACGATACCTTCACCACTGATGCTTATCTGTACGCCACTTACGAAGGCGGTGCAGGCGATGACATCTACTTCGTCAACGGCGGTGGCGTGACCGTCATCGAGCAGGCCGGTGGCGGCAACGATGAGGTACGCGTCACCTACAAAGAGCACACGCTGGCGGCCAACGTCGAGCGTCTGACCTACGTTGGCACCGAGTCGTTTACCGGTGCGGGCAATGCCAGCGACAACATCATCACTGGCGGCAACGGCAATGACACGCTGCTGGGCGGTGGCGGGGCTGATCAGTTCTTCGGTGGTGCGGGCATGGACACGGTGTCCTATGACGACAGCACCGTAGGCGTCACGCTCAACCTGAAAACCGGTGTCAATTCCGGAATCGGTGCGGGCGATGTCTACAACGACATCGAAGCAATCACTGGCTCCAAATATAACGACACCTTCATCGCCGATGGCCGGGTGTTTGCCTTCAACGGGGGGACGGGCACCGACACGGTCGACTATTCAACCTCGGCCGAAGCCATCAACGTTGATGTTCGTCCGGGTATCGGTCTGGCAGGCACCGGTGGCGATGCGCAGGGCGATACCCTGGCCAGCATCGAAAAAGTCATCGGTTCGGCCTTCAACGACACGTTCACCGCAGCCCCTCTCAGCACCGTGACCTTCGAGGGCGGCGCCGGCGATGACATCTACTTCGTCAACGGCGGTGGCGTGACCGT
>NZ_JAERRE010000010.1:0-93324 GCF_016735645.1 Pseudomonas sp. B7 | reverse complement strand
CGGGCGATGTCTATAACAGCATCGAAGCGATTGCCGGCTCGAAGTACAACGACACGTTCTTTGCTGACAGCCGAGTGTTTGCTTTCGACGGTGGCACTGGCTTCGATACGGTCGACTATTCAACCTCAGCCGAGGCCGTCAATGTCGAGATTCGTCCGGGCACCAGCTTGGCGGGAACCGGTGGCGATGCGCAGGGCGATACCCTGACCAACATCGAAAAAGTCGTCGGCTCGGCCTTCAACGACACCTTCACCGCCGCGGCTATCAGCTACGCGACTTTCGAGGGCGGTGCCGGTGATGACATCTACTACGTCAACGGCGGTGGCGTAACGATCATCGAACAGGCGGGTGGTGGTAACGACGAAATTCGCGTCAGCTGGAATACCCACACGATGGCAGCCAATGTCGAGCGCATGACCTACACCGGGACCGTTGCGTTTACCGGTTACGGGAATGCCGGCGACAACATCATGACCGGTGGTATCGGCAACGATGTGCTGTATGGCGGTGGCGGTGCCGACCAGTTCATCGGCGGTGCGGGCATGGACACGGTGTCCTATGACGACAGTACCGCAGGCGTCAGCATCAACCTGAAAACCGGTGTCAGTACCGGGATTGCGATGGGCGATACTTACAACAGCGTCGAGGCAATGACGGGCTCGAAATTCAACGATGTCTTCGTTGGCAGCTCTGTGGCGCTCGCAATCAACGGGGGACTCGGCCTGGATATGGTCAGCTATGAGTCCTCGGACAGCGCGGTCACCATCGACCTGAAAACCAACGCCAACGCCGGCGATGCAGCGGGCGATACGTTCGCCGGGATCGAGATTTTCCAGGGCAGTCGTTTCGCTGACACGTTCCTCGGTTCGACCGCCAACGACAACTTCGTTGGCGGAGCAGGTGCCGACGTGTTCGACGGTCGTGAAGGCATCGACACGGTGTGGTACGCCAACAACACCACCGCCGTGAATATCAACCTGCAGACCGGCGTCAGTCAGGGTGGCGATGCCGAAGGCGATGTATTCATCAATGTCGAGAGTCTGATCGGGACAAGCTTCAATGACACGCTGACCGGCAATGCTGCCGCCAATGGTCTGGAGGGCGGTCTGGGTAACGACGTCATTTATGGCGGAGACGGCAACGATGTCATCTATGGCAGCCTGTACACCCCGCTCGGACCGTTCGCTGTGAATGTTGCAGCGGGTGGGCCGCAGGCCGACCTTCTGTATGGCGGCAATGGCAACGACACCATCGTTGCAGCGCCCGATGACCGTGGCACCCAGGCCTTTGGTGAAGCCGGCAATGACACCATTACCGTGGTGTATGGCATGGCTGACGGTGGTGAAGGCGACGATCTGCTGACCGGCACTGGCGCCGGCTTCTCGCTGTTCGGTGGAGCGGGTGCTGACAAATTGCTTCTGCAGGGGCCCGGCTCGGCGTTCGGCGGCGAGGATAATGACACCTACACCGTCAATACCTCGAGACTGGTCACCATTCAGGACAATGGCACCAGTTCCGGCGACAAGTTGATCCTGACGAACATCAGCGCTCAGCAACTGCTGCTTGATCGGGTCGGCAATGATCTGTTCCTGCATCAGTACAGCGTCTTCGAAGGTCAGACTCCGGAAGACGGCGTGCGACTGAAGGACTGGTTCGCCGGTTTCAACAATATTGAATATATCCAGACGTCTGACGGCAAGTACATCAACCTGCCAACCGGCAATGACGGGTTCGCCATGTTTGGCTGATCCGCCTGATTCGCTGAGATCGTTCAATCAAAGGGGTGAGGCCGGCAACGGTCTCATCCCTTTTTTTAAGGGCAGCTGTCCTGCCGACGCGCAGCCAGCGGAGCTGGCGCGTTTCCTGCAAGTCCCCCTCAAATCGCCATAAAACGAGCGCTCGCGGTCATTGCCCCTGCGCCCGTACCGGCAGAAAGGTTTAGCCAGAAGGCCGCAATGCGCAAAAAGCAGCGCGCAGCCCTGTGACGAACGAGAGGGGAGACCATGAAGGCAGTTATTTTGGCGGGTGGCCTGGGCACGCGCATCAGTGAAGAGTCGCACCTCAAGCCGAAACCGATGATCGAGATCGGTGGCAAGCCAATTCTCTGGCACATCATGAAACAGTATTCCGCCCACGGGATTCATGACTTCGTGATTTGCCTTGGCTACAAGGGCTACGCGATCAAGGACTTCTTCGCCAACTACTTCCTGCACACCTCCGACGTGACGTTCGACATGCGTGAAAATCGCATGGACGTTCACCAGAACTACAGCGAACCGTGGCGCGTGACGCTGATCGACACCGGCGAGGAAACCATGACCGGTGGTCGTCTGCGCCGCGCCGCACGCTATCTGGAAAACGAACAAGCCTTCTGCTTCACCTATGGCGACGGCGTCTCCGACCTGAATATCAGCTCGCTGGTGGATTTCCACCTGACTCACGGCAAGTTGGCGACAGTCACCGCCGTACAACCGCCGGGCCGCTATGGCGCGCTGGATCGTGACGGCGACCGGGTTCTCGGTTTCACGGAAAAACCGCGCGGTGACGGTGGCTGGATCAACGGTGGTTTCTTTGTGCTCTCGCCCAAGGTTTTGCCGCTGATCGAAGGCGACGAAACCTCGTGGGAGTCCGGCCCGCTCGACGGTCTGGCCGAGCGCGGCGAGTTGATGGCGTACCAGCACGAAGGCTTCTGGCAGCCAATGGACACCTTGCGTGACAAGAACCACCTCGAAGCCTTGTGGCAGAGCGGGGAGGCCCCATGGAAGCAATGGGACTGAGTCCGGAATTCTGGCGCGGCAAGCGGGTTCTGGTCACCGGCCACACCGGTTTCAAGGGCAGCTGGCTGACCCTGTGGCTGCAAAGCCTCGGCGCGCAAGTCAGCGGTTTTTCCCTCGATCCGTCGACCGAGCCGAGCCTGTTCGAACTGGCGCGCGTGAGCGAAGGCATCAACGACCAGCGCGGCGACCTGCGTGACCTCGGCGCCTTGCTCGAGATCATCGCTGACACCGAGCCTGAGATCGTCCTGCACCTGGCGGCCCAGCCGCTGGTGCGTGAAGGTTATCGCGATCCGCTGGGGACTTATTCCAGCAACGTCATGGGCACCCTCAATCTGCTCGAAGCGATTCGTCAGGTCGGTTGCGTGCGGGCCTGCGTGCTGGTGACCACCGACAAGGTCTACGCCAACAAGGAATGGCTGTGGCCGTACCGCGAGGACGAAGCCCTCGGTGGTCACGATCCTTACAGCAGCAGCAAGGCCTGCTGCGAGTTGCTGGCGCAGTCTTACGCGGCATCGTTCTTCCCGGCCGACAAGTACGCCGAGCATGGTCTGGCCCTGGCCACCGCGCGCGCCGGCAACGTGTTGGGTGGTGGCGACTTCGCCCCAGAACGGCTGATTCCCGATGTACTGAAAGCCTGGTCGGCCGACGAGCCGGTGACCTTGCGTTACCCGCAAGCCGTGCGCCCGTGGCAGCACGCGCTGGAGCCGCTGGCCGGCTATCTGCAACTGGCCGCCGGGCTCTACGAACAAGGCCCGGAGTACGCCGGCGCGTGGAACTTCGGTCCGGGCGAGGCGGACATGTGCAGCGTCGGTGAAGTGGTCGAACTGCTCTCCAACCGCTGGCCTCAGGCCCGTGGGCTGCGCCTCGAAAAGAGCGACCTGCACGAAGCCGGTCTGCTGCGCCTGGACAGCAGCCGCGCCCGTCAGGTGCTCGGCTGGCAACCGCGCTGGACGTTGCAGCAATGCCTGACCCAGACCCTCGACTGGCACCTGGCGTGGCAGAACGGCGACGACATGCGCACCGTGACCCTCGGCCAACTGAACCTGTACCGGGGCGCGCTGTGAGCGAGTTTTCCTTGAAACCGTTGCCGCTGGCCGGGTTGTTCAGCGTCCAGCACAAGCGCTTCGAAGATCAGCGCGGGCACTTCGCCCGTCTGTTCTGCGAAGGCAGCCTGAAAGCGTTCGGCAGTGAATTTCACATCCGCCAGATCAACCATTCCTGCACCCGCGAGAAGGGCAGCGTGCGCGGTCTGCATTACCAGAACGCCAATGCGCCGGAAGCCAAGTTGATCACCTGCCTGCGAGGTGAAGTGTGGGACGTAGCGGTAGACCTGCGCCCGGACTCGGAAACCTTCCTGCACTGGCACGCCGAGCACCTGAAGGCCGGTGACGGTCGCAGCCTGTTGATTCCGGCCGGCTTCGCCCACGGTTTCCAGACCCTCACTGAAGACGCCGAACTGCTTTACCTGCACAGCGCCGATTACGCGCCGGAGCACGAGGGCGGTCTGTCGGTGAACGATCCACGGCTGGCGATCGCCTGGCCGTTGCCTGTCAATAATTTGTCAGCGCGTGATTCCAGCCATCCCGCGCTCGATCAACACTTTGCTGGAGTGCGTCTATGAACTGCCGTGGGTGCGCCGCACCGCTGAGCTTGCCGCTGATCGACCTCGGCACCTCGCCACCGTCCAACGCCTACGTGCACGTCGATCGGCTGGAGCAGGCCGAACAATGGGTGCCGCTGAAGGTCGCCGTGTGCCAGCAATGCTGGCTGGTGCAGACCGAGGATTACACCTCTGCCGACAGCCTGTTCGACGCCGAATACGCCTACTTCAGTTCGTTCTCCAGCACCTGGCTGGCTCATGCCGAGCGTTATGTGGCCGAGATGGTCGAGCGCTTCGGCCTGACCGCCGACAGCCGCGTGGTGGAAGTCGCGGCCAACGACGGCTACCTGCTGCAATACGTGGCCGGTCGCGGCATCCAGTGCCTGGGCGTCGAGCCGACCCGCAGCACCGCGCAGGCGGCACGGGAAAAAGGCCTGGAGATTCGTGAACTGTTCTTCGGTCGCGACACCGCCGCCCAGCTGAAAAGCGAAGGCTGGGCCGCCGACCTGATGGCCGCCAACAACGTGCTGGCCCATGTGCCGGACATCAACGATTTCCTCGGTGGTTTCGCCACGCTGCTCAAGCCGACCGGCGTCGCCACCTTCGAATTCCCGCAACTGCTGACGCTGATGGCCGGCGCGCAGTTCGACACGCTGTATCACGAGCACTATTCCTACCTGTCCCTGACCGCCGTGCAGACGCTGTGCGAGCGCAACGGCCTGGAAGTGTTCGACGTCAGCCAGCTGACCACCCATGGCGGATCGCTGCGGGTGTTCGTCCAGCGCAAGGACGGTTTACGCCGCGCCGTGCAGCCAGCGGTGCAGCAGCAGTTGCAGGCCGAGCTCGACGCCGGGGTGAAAACCACCGGGTACTACGCGACGCTGGCGCCTGCCGCCGAAAACATCAAGCACCAGCTGCTGCGCTTCCTGTTGCAGGCCAAGGCCGAGGGCAAGCGCGTGGTCGGTTATGGCGCGGCAGCCAAAGGAAATACCTTGCTCAACTTCGCCGGTGTGAGGACGGATCTGCTGGCCTGGGTCGCCGATGCCAACCCGCACAAACAGGGCAAGTTCCTGCCGGGCAGTCGCATTCCGATCGTGGCGCCCGAGCGCATTGCGCAAGAGCGGCCGGACTACATTCTGGTTCTGCCCTGGAACCTGTTGAGCGAAGTGACGCAACAACTGGCCGAAGCCAAAACATGGGGTGCACGCTTTGTCGTCGCCGTTCCGGAGTTGAGCATTCAATGAGCAGAATTCACTACACCAAACCCAGCGTCGGCGAACTCGAAGCGCAATATGCCCTGGATGCCGTGCAGAACGGCTGGGGCGCGCGCTGCTACGAATACCTGACCCGCTTCGAGCACGGTTTTGCCGAGCACCTGGGCGCGACCTACGCCATCGCCACCTCCAGTTGCACCGGAGCCCTGCACATGGGCATGGCGGCGCTGGGCATCGGCGAAGGCGATGAAGTGATCCTGGGCAACACCAACTGGATCGCCTCGGCGGCGCCAATCACTTATCTGGGCGCCACGCCGGTGTTCGTCGATGTGCTGGCCGACAGCTGGTGCCTCGACCCGCAGCAGGTCAGAAACGCGATCAGCCCGCGCACCAAGGCCATTCTGGCGGTGCACCTGTACGGCAATCTGTGTGACATGGATGCCTTGCTGGCCATCGGCAAGGAATTCGGGATTCCCGTGATCGAAGATGCGGCCGAAGCCATCGGTTCGCAGTGGCGCGGTCAGGCGGCTGGTTCGATGGGAGCCTTCGGTGCTTTCTCGTTCCACGGCACCAAGACCATGACCACCGGCGAGGGCGGAATGTTCGTCACCTCGGACAAGGCCTTGTACGAGCGCGTGCTGACCCTGTCCAACCACGGTCGCGTGGCGGGCTGCACCAAGCAGTTCTGGCCAGAGTTCGTCGGTTTCAAATACAAGATGAGCAACCTGCAGGCGGCCGTCGGTTGCGCGCAGGTCGAGCGGATCGAAGAGTTGATCGCGCGCAAGCGGGCGATCTTTTCCAACTATGCGCAGGCGCTGGAAGGCGTACCGGGCGTGTCGCTCAATCCCGAGCCGGCTCACGGGCGCAACGGTTACTGGATGCCGACCGTGGTGTTCGATGCCGACACCGGTATCCATCGCGACCAGTTGATCGCGGCTTTCCAGGCGGCTGACATCGATGCCCGGGTGTTCTTCTGGCCGCTGTCGACGTTGCCGATGTTCAGCGGGCACAACGTTGACACCCCGGTGTCATTCGCCCTGCCGGAGCGCGCCTTCAATCTGCCGAGCTATCACGACATGACCGACGCCGATCAGCAGCGCGTCGTGCAAGTGGTGCTGGACATGTTGGCAGGCAGGCCCGCGCTGTGAAGATGTATCTGCTGGGGGCCGCCAACCCGGAAGCGGTGCGCATGCTGCACGCGGTCAAGCGCAGTACGCCGAATGTCGAGTTCGCCTTTCTGGACAACGATCCGCGCAAGCACGGCACGCTGTTTTACGGGGTGCCGGTGGTGGGTGGTTCGGAGCGGGTCGCCGAGCTCAATGGCCCGGACGTGCGCTTCGTCAATCTGATCACCGGCAGTACCCGGTTACGCTACGAAACCACCTGTCAGTTGGTGGAGGCAGGGGCGAAGCTCGGCCAGTTCGTTCATCCCGGTATCGACCTGAGCATGATCCGCATGGGGCAGGGCAGTTACCTGCAGGAAGGCGTGTTGATGCAGGCCGAAGTCGAACTCGGCGACAACACCAGCATCAGCGCCGGTAGCGTCGTGGGGCATGAAGGGCGGATCGGCCATTCAGTGTTCATGGCGCCGGGCGTGTGCATCGCCGGCTGTGTGGAAATCGGCGACGGTACGTTTATCGGTACCAACGCCACGATTCTGCCGCGCCTGCGCATCGGTCGCTGGGTGACCATCGGCGCCGGCGCTGTGGTGACAAAGGACGTCCCGGATTTTTCGGTCGTGGTGGGCAATCCCGCCAGGATCATCAAGACCAACACCGTGCCATACCCTGACGCCAGGGTGTTCAGGTAAGCCGTTTTCCCGAATTTTTGGAGAGTCGCAATGAATCCACATGAGCAGTTTCGCGAAGAAGTAAAAGCCAACATCGAAGGCCTGCAACAGGACAAGGCGCTGCAAACCGAGTCTCTGGATTGGGTCGGCACTACGGCAAAACACAAGTACACCTACAACTTCAGCTGGATGGGCCGGCCGATCATTCAGTTCCCGCAGGACATGGTCGCCATGCAGGAAATCATCTGGAACCTGCGTCCGGACATCATCGTGGAAACCGGTATCGCCCACGGCGGTTCGCTGGTGTTCTACGCCTCGATCCTCGAGCTGATCGGTCACGGCGAAGTCCTGGGCATCGATATCGACATCCGCCAGCACAATCGCGAAGCCATCGAAGCGCACCCGATGTTCAAGCGGATCAGCATGATCCAGGGTTCGAGCATCGACACCGCGATCGTCGACCAGGTGCGCGAACGCGTGCAGGGCAAGAAAGTGCTGGTGGTGCTGGATTCCAATCACACCCACGAGCACGTCCTCGAAGAGCTGCGTCTGTACGCACCGCTGGTGTCGGTGGGCAGCTACTGCGTGGTCATGGACACCGTGGTCGAAGACATGCCGCAAGACGCCTTCCCGGATCGTCCGTGGGGCAAGGGTGACAACCCGAAAACCGCTGTGTGGGCTTACCTGAAAGAGAGCAGCGATTTCGAAATCGATCAGGCCATTCACAGCAAGTTGCTGATCACTGTCGCGCCGGATGGCTATCTGCGTCGCGTTCGTTAATCGACAAAAACAACGTTGAGTTTTCGGCGACTCGTCGCTTGTGGGGAATTTATGCAAGGCAAGAACAGTTCTGGACACGGTTTGGCACTCAACGAACAGTTGACCGTTGTGCTGATATCTCACGAACGCCCGGCGTTTCTGCGCAGGGCCGTGCGTTTCTACAGCACCCTGCCGTGCAGGATCCTGGTGCTGGATTCTTCGGCCGAGGCACAACCGGACATGCTCGGGCAGTTTGCCAACGTCGACTACCAGCACTTGCCGCAGTATGGCTACTGGGGCATCCGCGCCAAGCTGGCCTACGGTGTCGAGCAATTGCAGACGCCGTACATGGTGTTTGCGGCGGACGACGACTTCCTCGTGCACGATGCCTTGCATGAAGCCGTCGCCTTCATGAATGCCAACCCCGATTACAGCCTGTGCCATGGCTACAGCATGATGTACCTGTCGCTGGCCAACAGCGTCAGCTACTACCGTCGCGACAAGAAGGTCTGCGAGGACTACTCGGCCGATCTCGCCCAGGATCGCCTGATCGACTACATGTATCAGTACCTGCCGCCGTTCTATGCCGTGCAACGTACGGAGATTCTGCGCGACTGGTATGCGGCCATGCCGCAAGACACGATCTTCCAGTGGCAGGAAGTCGGTCACACCTACTACATGCTGGCGCGGGGCAAGGCGCGGATTCTGCCGATCCCGTACGTGGTGCGTGAGCTCAACTATCAGCACTCCGACCACAACACCGAGATTTATCACTCGCTGGCCTACACCGACGCCAGGCACGTCGCCGAACGCGAAGCCTTTGCCGGTTTCCTTGCCGGGTTGCCGACCCAGGTCAAGCATCAGGATCCGGAGCAGGGCAAACAGTTCGTGCTGGATAGCTTCGAAGCACTGGCCGACAGCCTGCGCGCCGGTCGCGCGTTGACTGCCGAGCTGGTATTCGAGTCGGCCTGGACCGATATCGAGGCGGGCCCACAGCGCCGTTTCGGCCCGAAACAGTACGTCGAGATGCCGTTCTACAATCAGGCGTTCTTCGATCAATTGACCCAGTTCGAATTCCTGCTGCACTCGATGCCGGCAGGGCGCCTGCAGTTGCAAGGCCTGGAAGGCATCTGGGCGCGCCAGCAGAACCTGATGCTGGCCCGCAACAACGACACCCCGGAAAGTGTGGTCGACCGTTTGTGGCAGGCCCACGACAGCAACGTGTTCAACCGCCAGGTCATCACGCGTCTGATTGACCAGTTGCAATCAATGGGCGAAGAAGAGGACGCGCAAAAACTGCGCGACTGGATCGCGCGTCTGCAAGCGACCTCCCTCAAAGGCAACGATCAGGCATTCGGCAAGATGAGGACCGGTCGCCTGCTTGAATGGCTCGCGGCGCGTCAACCGGATGCCGGACAGGTCGAGGCTATCGCCGGTCACCTGGCAGCCCACGATGGCGGTCCGCAGTTCGGCATCTTCCTGCTCGATCTGGACAACGACATCGACAAGTTGCAGATCACCCTGGACAGCCTGCTCGAAGGTCACAGCAAGGCCTTCAAGGTGGTGGTGTTCACCACGGGTGAGCCGCCGGCCGCGACCACTGCGCAAAACACTTTGCACTTTGTCCGGGTCTCGCCGAGCAATTTTGTCGACAAGCTGAACCTGAGCGTCAATCAGTCGCCGTGCGACTGGCTGTTGCTGGCCGAAGCGGGCGACGAGTTCACCGCCGGCGGTCTGTTGCGCGCCGGTCTGGAGCTGGCGTCTGCCGACGGGTGCCGCGCGGTGGCCACCGACGAAATCCAGCGCACCGCCGATGGCGCACTGGTGGATGTCTTCCGTCCGGGCTTCAACCTCGATCTGTTGCAAAGCCTGCCGGCACTGATGGCACGGCACTGGTTGATCCGTCGTGAAGTGTTGATCGAGGCCGGTGGTTATCAGGCCGACTTCAGCAAGGCGCTGGAATTCGATCTGCTGCTGCGCATCATTGAGCAAGGCGGTCTGGATGGCCTGGCTCACCTTGACGAACCGCTGTTGATTGCCGGTGCTTCGGTGCTGGAAGAAAACGCCGATGAGCGTCAGGCGCTGCTGCGTCACCTGGGCAATCGTGGTTACAAGGCGAAAATCACCTCGTCGAAACCGGGCACTTATCAGGTCGACTACCGTCACGGCGAACAGCCATTGGTGTCGGTCATCGTGCCGGCAATCGATGATCTTCCTGCGCTGCAGCGTTGCATCGAAGGCGTACTGCTGCGAACCCGCTACACCCGCTATGAGGTGTTGATCGCCGCAGGTTCCAATCTGTCCGCCGCGGTCAATGACTGGCTGGGCACACTGCAGCACGCCAAGGTGCAGGTCTTGCGTGCCGATCAGCCACTCGGTGCTGTGGCGCTGAGCAACGCCGCCAGCCAGCAGGCGCAGGGTGAATACCTGGTGCTGATGGCCGCCGACGGTGAAGTGGTCAATCCGAACTGGATCGAGTCGCTGCTCAACCATGCCCAGCGTCCGGAAGTCGGCGTGGTCGGTGCGAAACTGGTGGACCGCGATGGCAAGATCGCTCAGGCCTGTCTGATTCTGGGGCTGAACGATGGTGTCGGTTCTGCCTTCATCGGTGAGAAACATGACGCCGAGGGCTACATGCAGCGTCTGGCCGTGGATCAGAACTACTCGGCGGTGTCGGGCATCTGCCTGATGATTGGCAAAGCACTGTTCAATGCGCTGGATGGTCTGGATGACGCGCAATTTGCTGACGGCTTCAGCGATGTCGATCTGTGCCTGAAGGCGGGTGAAGCCGGTTTCCTCACCGTCTGGACGCCGCTGGTTCAGGTCATCCATTCGGGCGAGGTGCCGCAGGCTCCACAGGCACTGCAAGCGCTGCGTGAAAAATGGTCCGGCGCTTTTGCCCGGGACACGGCGTATAACCCGAACCTGAGCCTGAGCGGCAAAGGTTTTGTTCTCAACGAAAGTGCTTCGCTGGACTGGGCGCAGTTGCTCGCCTAAGCCTTCGCACAGGGAACAGGATTCAAGACATGTTCAACGGTAAATCGATTTTCATCTCCGGTGGCACCGGCTCGTTCGGGCGCAAGTTCATCGCGCGCCTGCTGGAGCAATACCAGCCCAAGCGCGTGGTGGTGTTTTCCCGGGATGAGCTCAAGCAATACGAAATGCAGCAGACGTTCAACGCGCCGTGCATGCGTTACTTCCTCGGTGACGTACGCGATGCCGATCGTCTGCGCCAGGCCATGCGCGGCATCGATTACGTGGTGCATGCCGCGGCGTTGAAGCAGGTGCCGGCGGCGGAATACAACCCGACCGAATGCATCCGCACCAACGTCAACGGCGCGGAGAACATCATCGCCGCCGCCATCGACAACGGCGTGAAGAAAGTCGTCGCGCTGTCCACCGACAAGGCCGCGAGCCCGATCAACCTGTACGGCGCCACCAAGTTGCTGTCGGACAAGCTGTTCGTCGCGGCCAACAACATTGCCGGTGAACAGCAGACGCGTTTTGCCGTGGTGCGCTACGGCAACGTGGCGGGCTCGCGCGGGTCAGTGGTGCCGTTTTTCAGCCAGCTGATTGCCGATGGCGCGACAGAACTGCCGATCACCGACGAGCGCATGACCCGCTTCTGGATCACCCTCGATCACGGCGTGCAATTCGTGCTCGACAGCTTTGCGCGGATGCACGGCGGTGAAGTGTTCGTGCCGAAGATCCCGTCGATTCGTGTGGTCGATCTCGCGCGTGGCATGGCCGAGCACCTGCCGCACAAGAACGTCGGCATCCGTCCGGGCGAGAAGCTGCATGAACTGATGGTGCCGCTGGACGATGCACGGATGACCCTGGAGTTTGCCGATCACTACACGATCCAGCCGTCGATTCGTTTCACCAGCGTCGACGTGGATTTTGCCGAGGACAAACTCGGCGAGCGTGGCGTGCCGGTCGGTGAAGATTTCGAGTACCGCTCCGACACCAACCCGCACTTCCTCTCGGTGGGGCAGATCGCCGACCTGCACGCGAAGCTGTCGGTATGATTCCCTACGGCCGGCAAAGCCTCGACCAGACGGACATCGACGCGGTGGTCGAGGTGTTGCAGTCCGACTGGTTGACCCAGGGTCCGACCATCGAACGCTTCGAGCAGGCGATGGCCGAGCGTTGTCAGGCCGATTTCGCCGTGGCAGTGTGCAACGCCACGGCGGCGCTGCACATTGCCTGTCTCGCGGCGGGGCTGGGAACGGGCGACCGCTTGTGGACCACGCCGAACACCTTTCTCGCGTCGGCCAACTGCGGCCGTTATTGCGGTGCCGACGTTGATTTCGTGGACATCGATCCGCTGACCTGGAACCTCGATGCCGAAGTTCTGGCAAGCAAACTCGATGCTGCCGAACGCGACGGTACGCTGCCCAAAGTGCTGGTGGCAGTGGCGTTCTCCGGGCAGAGCTGCGACATGCGGCGGATTGCCGAACTGGCCGAGCGCTATAACTTCACGGTCATCGAAGACGCCTCCCACGCGGTCGGCGCCAGTTACGCCGGGCGCCCGGTGGGTTGCGGTGAATTTGCCGCGATGACCGTGTTCAGCTTTCATCCGGTGAAGATCATCACCAGCGCTGAAGGCGGCATGGTGCTGACCAATTGCCCGCAACTGGCCGAGCGCCTGCAACGCCTGCGCAGCCACGGCATGACCCGCGATCCGCAGCAGATGACCGAACCCAGCCACGGCCCGTGGTACTACCAGCAGGTCGAACTGGGTTTCAATTACCGGATCACCGATCTGCAAGCCGCGCTGGGCCTGTCGCAGTTGGGCAAACTGGACGAGTTCATCGCCCGTCGCCGGGAGCTGGCCGCGCGTTACGACCGCTTGCTGGCGTACTTGCCGGTGACTGTGCCGAGCCTCCAGCCGGACGCCGAATCGGCCTGGCATCTTTATGTGGTGCGTTTGCAGACCGAACGCATCAGCCTCAGCCACCGTCAGGTGTTCGAAGGCTTGCGCGCCGCCGGCGTCGGCGTGAACCTGCACTACATTCCGGTGCATTTGCAGCCGTACTATCGTGACCTGGGTTTCTCCGAGGGTGACTTCCCCGAAGCGGAGCGTTATTACGCCGAAGCGATCAGCCTGCCGCTGTTTCCGTTGCTGAGCGATCAGCAGCAGGATTATGTGGTTGAGCAATTGCGTCGGTTGACTGAATGATTGCCGCCACGGCGGTGGATGGAAAACGGTAATGCGTGATCTCAGCGAGCAGGAACAATTCTGGCAGGGCGAATTCGGCAACCAGTACGTTGACCGCAACGTCGGCCAGCCACTGGTGGCGGCCAATCTGGCGTTGTTCGCCAAGGCGCTGACCCGGGCCGGGCGGATCGACAGCCTGCTGGAGCTGGGCACCAACGCCGGCAACAACTTGCAGGCGCTGCGTCAGTTGTTGCCCCGCTGCGAGCTGTTCGGGGTCGAAATCAATGCCAGTGCCTGTGCCCAGGCGCGTGCGCTGGAGATTGCGAACATCTGGCACGGTTCGCTGTTCGACTTTCCCCGTGAACGCCAATACGACCTGACCCTGAGCAAAGGCGTGCTGATCCATCTGGCGCCGGAACTACTGGCGACGGCGTATGCGCAGTTGTATGCGTTGAGTTCGCGCTACATCCTGATCGCCGAGTACTACAATCCGTCGCCGGTGGAAGTGTCCTATCGCGGCAACAGCGGCAAGCTGTTCAAGCGTGATTTCGCCGGTGAAATGCTTGATCGTTATCCTGATCTGCAACTGCTGGATTACGGCTTCGGTTATCACCGCGATCCGCAGTTTCCGGTGGACGACATCACCTGGTTCCTTTTGGAAAAACGTCCTTGAACAACGTCGCAATCATCCCGGCCCGCGGGGGCAGCAAACGCATCCCGCGCAAGAATCTCAAGCCGTTCGACGGTGTGCCGATGATTGTCCGTTCGATTCGCACGGCCCTCGATTCTGGGTTGTTCGAGCAAGTGGTGGTCAGCACCGACGACGCAGAGATCGCCGACGTGGCGCGGGCCAACGGTGCTCACGTGCCGTTCATGCGTCCGGCGGAGCTAGCCGATGATTTCACCGGCACTGCGGCAGTGATCGTGCATGCCTTGCAGCAACTGCCGGCCTTCGAATACGCCTGCTGTGTGTACGCCACGGCGCCGCTGTTGCAGGCACGGTTTCTGCGTCAGGGCGTTGAATTGCTGGAGCGACACCCGGACAAGTCCTTTGCTTTTTCAGTCACCGATTTCGGCTTTCCGGTGCAGCGCGCCCTGACCCTGGACGGGCAGGGCGCACTGACGGCGTTGTACCCCGAGTTTCGCAATACCCGTTCGCAGGATCTGCCGGCTGCCTTTCAGGATGCCGGCCAGTTCTATTGGGGTCGCCGCGAGGCGTGGCTGGGTAGCGAGGTGTTGTATTCGCCGGCCAGTCTGCCGGTGATCCTGCCACGCCATCTGGTGCAGGACATCGATACCGCCGAAGACTGGAAGCGCGCCGAGTACCTTTACGCGGCACTCAAGGCCGGCGGAGAACTGCAATGAGAGTGCTGATCCGCGCCGACGCCTCGCCGACCATCGGCAGTGGCCACATCGCCCGGTGTCTGACACTGGCGCGAGTACTGCGCACGCAAGGCAGTCATGTCGCGTTTGCCTGCCGTCGTTTGCCGGGGCATCGGCTCGATGCGTTGCAGCGCGAGGGTTTCGAGACCTTCGCGTTGCCGGATCGCTATGCCGGTGAAGACCCGGAGCAAGCCATCGAATCGATGCTGCCGTGGCAGGCGGATATCGATGCACTGGCGGCGCAACTGGAAAGGCAGCCCGGATTTGACTGGATCATCGCCGACCACTATGGCCTCGATCATCACTGGCAGACCGCTGCCCGTCGCTTTGCGCCACGGATTGCCGCCGTCGATGATCTGGCGACCCGGCGCTACAGCGTGGATCTGCTGCTCAATCAGAACCTCTCCGGGCTCAGCGAAAACTATCAGCCGCTGCTGCCGGCCGGTTGCCGAACGCTGCTCGGTCCGCGCTTTGCCATGTTGCGTGAAGAGTTCAGTGGCCCGGCCATCGAGATCAAACCGGTGGCGCGCCAGGTGCTGGTGAATTTCGGCGGCTTCGATGCGGCACGCCAGACTCATCACGCGATGCTGGCGCTGGCGGATTTTTCGGCGCTTGAAGTGGATTTTGTCGCCGGCGCCGACAACCCGGCCTGGGCAGAGATGCAGGCGCTGGCCGAAACGCGGCCGCACTGGCGCCTGCACAGTTTCGTCAGTGATTTTCATCGGCGCATGACCGAGGCCGACCTGTTTATCGGCGCCGGCGGTGGCACCAGTTGGGAACGCGCGGCCCTGGGCCTGCCGACGATCTGCATTGCGGTGTCGAACAACCAGCAGGCCAACGGCGAAGTGATGGCGGCGGCCGGGGCGCATGTGTTCATGGGCGCGCGGGAGCAGGTCAGCGTCGAGCAACTGCGTGATGCGATTGGCTTTGTCGTGGGCAACTTTTATCTGCGCCAGAGCCTGGCCGAGCGTTCGCGGCGACTGGTCGACGGGCGCGGCGCGCTGCGGGTAGCGGCGGCACTGGCCGGCTCGGTGCTCAAGTTGCGTCCGGCTACGCCGGATGACGCGCAGTTGCTGTTCGATGGCCGCAATGCCGAGGCGGTGCGCCGATGGTCGCTGGACAGCGCCGCGATTGATTGGACGCAGCACGTTAACTGGCTGGGCGCGAGCCTGCGCAATCCTCAGCGGTTGCTGCTGGTGGCCGAGGCGGATGACGGCCCGGTCGGGGTCCTGCGCTACGATCTGCGCGGCTTTGAGGCGGAGGTTTCGCTGTATCTGCTTGAGGGGCGATTCGGCCTCGGCTGGGGCCGGGCGCTGCTGGCGCAGGGTGAAGCCTTTGTGGCTGCGCACTGGCCGCAAATGACCGCCATCACCGCTCAGGTGTTGCCGGCCAATCGGCCCTCGATGAATGTTTTTCGTGACGCCGAGTTCACCCAGAGTGCCTGTGCGTTCACCAAGGTATTGAAGGAATCCCGTCAATGAGCAGTTTCAAGATCGGCAACCGTCAGATCGGTGCCGATGCGCCGCCGTTCATCATCGCGGAAATGAGCGGCAACCATAACCAGTCGCTGGACGTAGCCCTGCAGATTGTCGAAGCGGCAGCAAAGGCCGGTGCGCACGCCCTGAAGCTGCAAACCTACACCGCCGAAACCATGACTCTGGATCTGGCGCAAGGCGAGTTCTTCATCAAGGATCCGAACAGTCTCTGGGCGGGCACCTCGCTCTACGACCTGTATGAAAAGGCCCACACACCCTGGGAATGGCATGCGCCGATCTTCGCCCGGGCCAGAGAATTGGGCATGCTCGCGTTTTCCACGCCGTTCGATGACAGCGCCGTGGACTTTCTCGAAAGCCTCGATGTGCCGGCCTACAAGATCGCCAGTTTCGAAAATACCGATCTGCCGTTGATTCGCCGTGTCGCGGCGACCGGCAAACCGCTGATCATTTCCACCGGCATGGCCAGCATCGCCGAACTCGATGAAACCGTGCGCGCTGCCCGTGAGGCAGGTTGCAAGGATCTGGTGCTGCTCAAATGCACCAGCACCTACCCGGCGACGCCGCTCAACAGCCACGTGCGCACGATTCCGCATCTGCGTGAGCTGTTTGGCTGTGAGGTCGGGCTGTCCGATCACTCGATGGGTGTAGGCGTGTCGGTGGCGGCGGTGGCACTCGGCGCGACCGTGGTGGAAAAACACTTCACCCTCGACCGTTCAGCCGGAGGGGTGGACGCCAGTTTCTCGCTGGAGCCGGCGGAACTGGCCAGCCTGGTGGTCGAGACCGAACGTGCCTGGCAGGCCATGGGCCAGGTGCATTACGGGGTGACCGAGGCTGAGCAGAAGTCGCTGGTTTACCGTCGGTCGCTGTACGTCACGACCGATATGGCGGCCGGCGAACCCTTCACGGCGGCCAATCTGCGCGCCATTCGTCCCGGTCTCGGTCTGCCGCCCAAGCACACCGATGCGGTCCTCGGGCGCCGTGCGCGCCAGCCGATCAAGCGTGGTACACCGCTGGACTGGTCATTGGTCGAATGACCCAATCTGCCACCGATTCGGCAAAATAGCGTGACCTGCGAGTCATAACGCGCATCTTCACTGTATTGTAATGACCGGGGAGATGGCGCCTGGCCCGTTTTCGGCCCAGTGATAGCCCTTTGCGCTCCCCGTGGCTGCCCGTTGTGGCGGCCGTTTTCTGTTTGTCGGCGCCCCTCGAATCCTTGCGAGCGGTGGTATTGGGCAGTTTATTATTGGGAAGCCGTAATGATTGGCATAAAAAGCATTGCGAGCTACGTTCCTGTAGCCGGCGTGGATAACTACGCACAAGGTGCGAAATTCGAGAAGGATGAAGAGTTCATCCTTGGCAAGATCGGTTCGGCCTTCCTGCCGCGCAAAGACGCGGAACAGGAGACCTCCGATCTGTGCGTTGAAGCGGCCAATGCGTTGTTTGCCAGCAATCCGGATCTGAAACGCGAGTCCATCGACGCACTGATCGTCGTCACCCAGAACGGTGACGAAGAAGGCCTGCCGCACACCGCAGCCATCGTTCAGGACAAGCTTGGTCTGCCAACCAACGTGGCCGCGTTCGACATTTCCCTGGGTTGCTCCGGTTACGTCTACGGCATCTATGCGATCAAAGGCTTCATGGAAGCTGCCGGCCTCAAGAACGGCCTGCTGATCACCGCTGACCCGTATTCGAAGATCGTTGACCCGGAAGACCGCAACACCACCATGCTGTTTGGCGACGCTGCTACCGCCACCTGGATGGGCGAAGACCCGGTCTGGGCGCTGGGCAAGGCCAAGTTCGGCACCGACGGTTCCGGCGCACCGCACCTGAAAGTCACCGATGGCGTGTTCTTCATGAACGGCCGTCAGGTGTTCAACTTCGCGCTGCTCAAGGTGCCGGCCCACCTGCACGAACTGCTCGACGATTCCGGTCTCAAGGCCGATGACATCGATGCCTTCTGCATTCACCAGGGCAGTGCGGCGATTGTCGACGCCGTGGCGCGGCGCTTCGAAGGCGAGCCGGAGAAGTTCATCAAGGACATGGTCGAGACCGGCAACACCGTGTCGTCCAGTGTGCCGCTGCTGCTGGAAAAACACGTGATGGATTCCGACTGGAATCGCATTGCAATCAGTGGTTTCGGTGTCGGTTTGTCATGGGGTTCGGCGATTATTTATCGTCCTTGAATCCGCTAAGAACGACGGATACAAAAATAGCGTTCAAGGGTTAACCTTGAACGCTATTTTTTTTGCCTGAAGGGAGCGCGAGGCGTCATGAGTGAGTTTTTCCAGGCCAATGCTGAAGTCATCGAACGACGCTGGCCGGCGCTGTTCGCGAGATTGCTGAACGAAGACGGTTCGGCGATCGAGGCTGAGCTGACGCAAGGGCTGGGCTCGACGCTGAGCATTGGCGGCATTCAGCTCACCAGCCGGCATGACCGTGTCCGCGAGGCGCAGATTCAGGCCGCCAGCCTGCCGGCGGACAAGCCGCAACTGCATGTCTACGGCACCGGCCTCGGGGATTTGCCCACGGTGTTGCTGGAGCGCACCGGGCTTGAGCGACTTTACGTACACATCCTCAATGGCGCGCTGTTCGCCCTGGTGCTGCAATTGATCGATCAGCGTCAGTGGCTGCAGGATCCGCGAGTTGAATTGCTCTACGCCGGCGACCTGCCCGACATCTGCACGCCGTTTTTTGCATTGCCTGCCGAGATGCTGTTGGCCGATGACTTCAACGCAAAGATTCGCGATCGGCTGGTCAGCGAAGTGCACCTGAGCTTCAACAACCGCGAGTTCGATCCGCAGTCACCGTTCATTCAACAGCGTCTGCAGGACTGCTTGCCGGTATTGCTGGCTGACGATGATGTGGCGACGCTGTTCGGCTCCTGTGCCGGTCGGGAGATTTTCGTGATTGGCACGGGGCCGACACTGGAGCAGCATTTCGAACGTCTGGCGGTGATCCGCGAGCGGGCCGATCGTCCGTTGTACATTTGTGTCGATACCGCGTACCGGCCGCTGCGCGAGCACGGGATCGTGCCCGACTATGTGGTGAGCATCGATCAGCGCATCAGCTTCCGGCATTTGCCTTTCGAGGACTCCGACGGCATCCCGCTGGTGTATCTGCCCATGAGTGACCCCGAAGTGCTGAGGGCCTGGAAGGGCAAGCGTTATGGCGCTTACTCTGCCAGTCCGGTCTATGCGGCATTGCGTGAGCAGTACCCGAGGGCGCTGTTGCATGTGGGCGGCAGCGTGATTCACCCGGCCGTGGATCTGGCAGTGAAGATGGGCGCTGCACGCATCACCCTGTTCGGCGCCGATTTTGCCTTCCCGATGAACAAGACCCATGCCGGCTGGAGTGATGGTGACCTGGGGCCGTCGGTGAATCAGGCGCGGCACTGGGTGCGTGACGGGTATGGCGAGCGCGTCAGTACCCAACTCAATTTTCGCGGTTATCTGTGCGTGCTCGAGCGATACATCGCCAGTCAGCCGCAGGTGGCGTTTTTCAACAGTAGTCGCGCGGGGGCGCAGATTGCCGGTACAGCGTTCAATCAGGAGTTTGTGCAATGACTGCGCTGCAAGGCTGGATAGACGAATGCCGCCAGTGCGCCGGGCTTTTTCGCTTGGGTCGTGATGTCGAGGCCGCTTTGACCATGGTCGATGTGTTCGAGGGCGCGCAGCAGTCATTGCTGTCGGCCGGCGCGCAGACGCAGCAAGTCTGGGCGCAATTGCTCACGCAAATGCTCGAGTGCCAGGAGCGTCAGGACTGGCTGGGACTTGCCGATTTCATGGAGTACGAGTTGATTCAATTGCTGGAAGAGCCATCTGCCTGAAGAGGACTGAAGGCGCTGGCTCGCAGGTTTGCGCCGCGGACGGTTTTATGACGCCATTTTTTCGAAGGTAAAGTGCTGCTAAGTCTTTGTTTTCTAGGGGGTGGCAGGGTGATGGCAAATTTTTTCAAAAAAGCCCTCAAGCAACCTGCAAACCCGACGATAACTATTACGAAGGTTCTCTAGGCCATACCCGGCGGTTGCCAGGGCCGGAAGCCGCAGTACCCAACCAACGAGGAATTCGTCATGGCTTTAACAGTAAACACCAACACCACGTCGTTGAACGTTCAGAAAAACCTGAACCGCGCTTCCGACGCTCTGTCGACTTCGATGCAGCGCCTGTCTTCCGGCCTGAAAATCAACAGCGCTAAAGACGACGCCGCCGGCCTGCAGATCGCTACCCGTATGTCCTCGCAGATCCGTGGTAACACTCAGGCGATCCAGAACGCCAACGACGGTATCTCCGTTGCTCAGACCGCTGAAGGCGCTCTGCAAGCTTCGACCGACATCCTGCAGCGTATGCGTGAACTGGCTGTTAAAGCTCGTAACGGTACCAACGGCACTGCTGACCAGACCGCAACCAACGCTGAATTCGCTCAGATGTCTGACGAAATCACCCGTATCTCGGCTGCTACCAACCTGAACGGCAAAAACCTGCTGGACGGTTCGGCTGGTACTGTAACTCTGCAAGTTGGCGCCAACACTGGCTCCGCCAACCACATCGACCTGGTACTGAGCGGCAAGTTCGACGCTGCAAGCCTGTCGGTAGGTAGCGGTACTGTTGTTCTGACCGGTGCTACTTCCGCAGCCGCCGCTTCGAACATCGACAACGCGATCACCGCGATCGACGCTGCAATTGCGAACATCAACGCCACCCGCGCTGCTCTGGGTGCTTCGCAAAACCGTCTGACCAGCACCATCTCCAACCTGCAGAACATCACCGAGAACACCACTGCTGCACAAGGTCGCGTACAAGATACCGACTTCGCCGCAGAGACTGCTAACCTGACCAAGCAGCAAACCCTGCAACAGGCTTCGACCTCTGTTCTGGCTCAAGCCAACCAACTGCCTTCCGCTGTACTGAAGCTGCTTCAGTAATTTCGGAATGAGTTTTGGCGGGGGAGTGCGCTTGGCGTGCTCTCTCGCTTTTTTCATGTTAGGAGGTGATGGGCATGGACATGAGCGTAAAGCTTAACGTGTCTTATCCGGCTCCCAAGCCAACAGCTCCGGTTGTTGATAAGCCGTCAGAGACGCCTGAGGCTCCCAGAAATACCGTCGCTCCGGTTGCTGACAAGAAGCAGGACACGGATGAGGCGAAATTGAAGCTGGCGGTGCAGGAGATCGAGAAGTTCGTCCAGTCGATCAAGCGCAACCTGGAATTCTCGATCGACGAGCATTCCGGAAAAGTCATCGTCAAGGTGATCGCTAGCGAGACGGGTGAAGTCGTTCGACAGATTCCCTCCGCAGAAGCCCTGAAGCTGGCAGACAGCCTCGCCAATGCGAGTCACGTGTTGTTCGACGCCAAAGTCTGATAGCTGGCATGAATAGTGTTTGAAGTTCTTTAGACGCAGGTATTGGTCAAAAGACTGGCAACAACCCTAGGGAGATGCACATGGCAAGTCCAATTTTACCGGGTTCGGGCCTGGGTTCCGGCCTGGACATCGGTGCAATCGTTACTGCGCTGGTCAACGCCGACAAGTCGCCGAAGCAGACGCAGATCGATAACGCGACAAAAACCAATACGCTGAAGATTTCCGGCATTGGCACGTTGAAGAGTGCGCTGACCGCATTTCAGACGACGATGACCAATCTGGGCAGCAAGACCAGTCCTGCGTTTGCCGGTTATACCGCGACTTCGGGTACGCCCGCAGTTTTGGGTGTGACTTCGGATAACACCGCAGTTTCCGGTACTTACAGCGTTGTTGTGACTAAGCTGGCCACCGGCTCGAAAGTAGCCAGTGCATCCTTCGCCGGCGGTGCGGCCAGTGCCATTCCGAGTGGTACCCTGAAAATCAGTCAGAATGGCACTGATTACAATGTCACGATTCCAGCCAACGCGACCTTGCAGAGCACTCGTGACGCAATCAACACGGCTCAGGGCGTCAATGGTATTTCTGCCAACATCGTGACTGACAGCACGGGTGCTTCGCGCCTGGTGATCAGCTCCAGCAAAACGGGTGCGGGTACTGACCTGAGTGTCAGTGGCATTGCCGGCCTGGAAATTGATGGTACCCAGCAGTTGGGTGCGACTCCGGCGCCTGGCGCTGCCGGTTCCGTCAATGGTCTTGCACAGGATGCGCAGCTGACCATCGACGGTCTTTCGGTGAGCAGCAAAAGCAACACGGTAACCGGAGCCATCAGCGGTTTGACGATGAACCTGCTGACGGTCCCTGCCACGCCGGGTACGCCAGTCACGGTCACTGTCGACACCAACACCAAAGGCTTGCAGACGTCGGTTCAGGCCTTCGTCGACGCTTTCAACACCTTGAAGAGCACCATCGATACCTTGTCCAAGGCGACGCCGGACGAAGATGGCAAGCTGACCGTTCAGGCGGCCTTCACTGGTGACTCCCTGCCGCGTTCTCTGATTGCCGATATCCGTGCTCAACTGACTGAGGGCGGCGCAGGCGATACGTTGAAATACCTGTCGCAAATGGGCGTTATGACCGACCGGCTCACCGGTAACCTGACCCTCGACACGACGGCGTTCAACAAGGCGATGGCCACGCCGGGCATGACTGGTCAGGTGCAGAAGATGTTCACCGGCACTGACGACAAGAACGGTCTGCTGACGCGCATGAGCAAGGCAGTGGATCCGTATCTCAAGCCATCGGCTGACGGCAAGACCACCACGGGTCTGCTTGACCAGCGCATGACGATCCTGAACAACAACACCCGCAATATTACTTCCCAGCAGCTGGCGCTGGATCTGCGTGTGGCCAACCTGACCAAGACGTTGACTGCCAAGTACAACGCCATGGACTTGCTGGTAGGGCAAATGAAAGCGACGGCAAGCAACATTACGTCCTTCTTTGCCTCGCTCAACGCTCAGCAATCCGCGAAGTAACATGCAAGAGCGACAAAAACCCGGCTACGCTTTTGAGCGTGTGCCGGGTTTTTGTCTTATGGTCTAAAGTTTTCTGGCTTGCAGGCGATACACTGCTCATACGAGTCATAGTTGCAAATGAGGTAGAACATGAATCCGATGTTGGCCCTTCGGCAATACCAGAAAGTCGGCGCTCAGGCCCAGACGTCCGAAGCGAGTCCCCACCGTCTGGTGCAAATGCTGATGGAAGGTGGTCTGGACCGTATCGCTCAGGCAAAGGGCGCCATCGAGCGCAAGGACATTGCCGCCAAGTGCACGGCGATCAGCAAGGCCATCGGCATCGTCAGCGGCTTGCGTGAAGGTCTGGATCTGGAAAAGTCCGCCGATACGCTGGCTGATCTGGACGGTCTTTATATCTACATGATGAAGCGTCTCGCCGAGGCGAACATCGACAGCGATCCACGCATCCTTGACGAGGTCGCCGGCTTGCTGAGCACGGTCAAGGAAGGCTGGGACGCAATCGCGCCTGCGCCTGCTCCGCAGTTCTGAGGAGATCATCATGAGTCTTGTATTGCAGCGAATCGAAGAAACCCGAGTAGCGCTGGTCGGTGCCCTGGCCGAGCGCAACTGGGAAGCCATCGGTCAATTGGATCTCGATTGCCGTTCCTGCATGGAAGATGTCTTGAGTGAGGCTTCGCTTGATGAAGTGGCGCTGCGCGATAATCTTGAGGAGTTGCTGCATGTCTACAAGCAGCTGCTTGAAGTGGCGATGGGTGAGCGTCAGGCGATAGTCGACGAGATGTCGCAGATCACCCAAGCGCAGAACGCGGCAAAGGTTTACCATCTGTTTGGTTAATTAACCCTCAGTTAATCCAGACATGTGCGCCATAAATTTGACTGTGCACGGTTTTTTGACTTAACTAGTGGCTGTTTTCAGATTTCAGGCGTCTACAGGCACAAGGTGTCCTGCAAGCGTCTCGCTTGCCCCTCATTTTGGGCATTGAGTTGACTAGGGAAGTTGCTATTGCATGTGGCGTGAAACCAAAATTCTGCTGATCGATGACGATAGCGTCCGCCGCCGCGACCTGGCGGTGATTTTAAATTTTCTTGGCGAAGAAAATTTACCCTGCGGAAGCCATGACTGGCAGCAGGCAGTCGGCTCTTTGTCGTCTAGTCGTGAGGTCATTTGCGTACTGATCGGGACGGTCAATGCTCCTGGTGCGCTTTTGGGCTTGCTAAAGACACTCTCAACCTGGGATGAGTTCCTTCCGGTTTTGCTGATGGGCGATAATTCTTCGGTGGACCTGCCCGAAGACCAGCGCCGCCGGGTGCTTTCGACCCTCGAAATGCCGCCGAGCTACAGCAAGCTGCTCGACTCCCTGCACCGTGCCCAGGTCTATCGCGAGATGTACGACCAGGCCCGCGAACGCGGCCGTCATCGCGAACCCAACCTTTTCCGCAGTCTCGTCGGCACCAGTCGCGCGATCCAGCACGTGCGCCAGATGATGCAGCAAGTGGCCGACACCGATGCCAGCGTGCTGATCCTCGGCGAGTCCGGGACCGGCAAGGAAGTGGTTGCGCGCAACCTGCATTACCATTCCAAGCGTCGTGACGCGCCATTCGTACCGGTCAACTGCGGGGCGATCCCGGCCGAGTTGCTGGAAAGCGAACTGTTCGGCCACGAGAAGGGCGCCTTTACCGGCGCTATCACCAGCCGTGCCGGCCGCTTCGAGCTGGCCAACGGCGGTACGCTGTTCCTCGACGAAATCGGCGACATGCCGCTGCCGATGCAGGTCAAGCTGCTGCGCGTGCTGCAGGAGCGCACCTTCGAGCGTGTGGGCAGCAACAAGACCCAGAGCGTCGACGTGCGCATCATCGCCGCGACCCACAAGAATCTCGAAAGCATGATCGAGATCGGCACCTTCCGCGAAGACCTCTACTATCGCCTGAACGTGTTCCCGATCGAGATGGCGCCGCTGCGTGAGCGCGTCGAAGACATTCCGTTGCTGATGAACGAGCTGATCTCGCGCATGGAGCACGAAAAGCGCGGTTCGATCCGCTTCAACTCCGCCGCGATCATGTCCCTGTGCCGCCACGGCTGGCCGGGCAACGTCCGCGAGCTGGCCAACCTGGTGGAGCGCATGGCGATCATGCATCCGTACGGGGTGATCGGCGTGGTCGAGCTGCCGAAGAAATTCCGCTACGTCGACGACGAAGACGAGCAAATGGTCGACAGCCTGCGCAGCGATCTGGAAGAGCGCGTGGCGATCAACGGCCATACGCCGGACTTCACCGCCAACGCCATGCTGCCGCCGGAAGGTCTCGACCTGAAGGACTACCTCGGTGGTCTGGAGCAGGGGCTGATCCAGCAGGCGCTGGACGACGCCAACGGCATCGTGGCCCGTGCCGCCGAACGCCTGCGTATTCGCCGCACCACGCTGGTGGAGAAGATGCGCAAGTACGGCATGAGCCGCCGTGAAGGAGATGAACAGGCGGATGATTGACGCCTGTTTTTCAACCGCTTCATTTATAAGCGGTTTTTTTTAGGCACGGGTATTGCTAAGTCCCTCGCAACGTTCCGTTTAACTGACGGTCAGCCAAGCGAGAGAGCACAATGCCCCAAGCCTCCCAGATGTCTTCTGTTCCCGAGTCCTCGGGGCAACTGCCGTCCGTAGAGCAGGCGAGCCGCCAGGGGCTTGAGCAGGCATTCGCACTGTTCAATCAGATGTCCAGCCAGTTGACCGATTCCTACAGCATGCTCGAAGCCCGGGTCACCGAGCTCAAGGGCGAGCTGGCCGTGGTCAGCGCCCAGCGCATGCAGGAACTGGCGGAAAAAGAACGCTTGGCCAACCGTCTGCAAAATCTCCTCGATCTGTTGCCCGGTGGCGTCATCGTCATCGACGGTCACGGCATTGTGTGCGAGGCCAATCCTGCCGCCATCGAATTGCTCGGCCTGCCGCTGGAAGGTGAGCTGTGGCGCCATGTCATCGCCCGTTGCTTTGCGCCCCGTGAGGACGACGGTCACGAAATTTCCTTGAAGAACGGTCGACGCCTGTCGATTGCCACCCGCTCGCTGGATGCCGAGCCGGGGCAGTTGGTGCTGCTCAACGACCTGACTGAAACCCGTCACTTGCAGGATCAACTGGCGCGCCACGAGCGGCTGTCGTCCCTGGGGCGGATGGTCGCGTCGCTGGCGCATCAGATCCGCACGCCATTGTCCGCCGCCTTGTTGTACGCCAGTCATTTGACCGAGCAGGAACTGCCGGTCGCCACCCAGCAGCGTTTTGCCGGGCGCCTCAAGGAGCGCCTGCACGAACTGGAGCATCAGGTGCGCGACATGCTGGTGTTCGCCCGCGGTGAGCTGCCGCTGACCGACCGTGTCACGCCGAATGCCTTGATGCAGTCGCTGCAGGCCGCGGCGCTGACCCACGTGCAGGACCTGCCGATCCGCTGGCAGTGCGACAGCCATGCCGGCGAGTTGCTGTGCAATCGCGACACGCTGGTCGGGGCGCTGCTCAATCTGATTGAAAACGCCATTCAGGCGAGTGCCGGTGAGGTGCGTCTGAAGGTGCATTGCTATACCCGCGACAACACCCTGCGTTTGTGTGTCAGTGACAGCGGCAGCGGTATTGATGCGGCGGTGCTGGCGCGGCTGGGCGAGCCGTTTTTCACCACCAAAGTTACCGGGACGGGCCTGGGCCTGACCGTGGTCAAGGCCGTGGCGCGTGCGCATCAGGGAGAATTGCAGCTGCGTTCGCGGGTCGGGCGCGGTACGTGCGCGCAGGTCATCCTGCCGTTGTTTTCTGCTGTACAGGGAGCTGAGTGAAGGTCATGGGCATCAAGGTTCTGCTGGTCGAGGATGACCGCTCGTTGCGCGAAGCGCTGGCCGATACGCTGCTGCTGGCCGGTCACGACTATCACGCGGTGGGTTCGGCCGAAGAGGCGCTGAGCGCGGTCGAGCGCGAAGCGTTCAGTCTGGTGGTCAGTGACGTCAATATGCCGGGCATGGACGGCCATCAATTGCTCGGCCTGCTGCGCGCACGGCAACCGCAATTGCCGGTGCTGCTGATGACCGCCCATGGCGCGGTCGAGCGCGCGGTCGATGCCATGCGCCAGGGCGCGGCGGATTATCTGGTCAAGCCGTTCGAGCCCAAGGCTCTGCTGGATCTGGTAGCGCGTCACGCCTTGGGCAGTCTTGGCGCCAGCGACGCCGAAGGCCCGGTCGCGGTCGAGCCCGCCAGCGCACAATTGCTGGATCTGGCGGCGCGGGTCGCACGCAGTGATTCCACCGTGCTGATTTCCGGCGAGTCCGGCACCGGCAAGGAAGTGCTGGCGCGCTACATTCACCAGCAATCCCATCGTGCCAGTCAGCCGTTCATTGCGATCAACTGCGCGGCGATCCCCGACAACATGCTCGAAGCTACCCTGTTCGGTCACGAAAAAGGCTCGTTCACCGGCGCCATCGCGGCCCAGGCCGGCAAGTTCGAACAGGCGGACGGCGGCACCATTCTGCTCGATGAGATTTCCGAAATGCCCCTCGGCCTGCAAGCCAAGCTGCTGCGGGTGTTGCAGGAGCGGGAAGTCGAGCGGGTCGGCGCACGCAAGCCGATCACCCTCGATATTCGCGTGGTAGCCACCACCAACCGTGATCTGGCCGGTGAAGTAGCAGCGGGGCGATTCCGTGAAGACCTCTATTATCGTCTGTCGGTATTTCCGCTGGCCTGGCGTCCGTTGCGCGAGCGCACCGCCGATATCCTGCCGCTGGCCGAGCGTCTGTTGGCCAAACACGTCAATAAAATGAAGCATGCGATGGCGAAGTTCTCGCCCGAGGCGCAAGCGTGCCTGATCGGTTATCCGTGGCCGGGCAACGTGCGCGAGCTGGATAACGCGGTTCAGCGGGCCTTGATTCTGCAGCAGGGCGGCTTGATCCAGCCGCAGGATTTCTGTCTCTCCGGCCCTGCGTTGTTTGCTCCATTGCCGGCGGTGGTGCCCGCCGCGTCGATCATTCGAGAGGTCGAAATCGACGCGGATTCGGCCGGTGCACTGGGCGATGACCTGCGTCGCCGGGAGTTCCAGATGATCATCGACACCCTGCGTACCGAGCGCGGCCGACGCAAGGAAGCCGCCGAAAAACTCGGCATCAGTCCGCGCACCCTGCGGTACAAACTGGCGCAAATGCGCGATGCGGGCATGGATGTCGAAGGCTACCTGTTCGCCACCTGACGGGTGGCGCAAACGTTTGAAACGGCTTTTTCTGAAAGCGGTGCCCATGAGCTGGCACCGTTGTTGCTAACACCTGAGTACCCGCCGAGTGAGTGTCAAAAAATTGCGGGGCGCCCAAGAGAGTAGACCATGAGCCAAGGTATTGAATTTAATCGGTTGATGATGGACATGAAGGCCATGCAAATGGACGCCATGTCGAAGCCGAAATCGACTTCCGCTGTCCCGGAACTGGCAGGCAGCAACTTTTCCGACATGCTTGGTCAGGCCATCAACAAAGTGAACGATACCCAACAGGCGTCGAGCCAATTGGCCAACGCGTTCGAAATCGGCAAGAGCGGCGTCGATCTGACGGACGTGATGATTGCCTCGCAAAAGGCCAGCGTTTCGTTCCAGGCTCTGACCCAGGTGCGCAACAAGCTGGTGCAGGCTTATCAAGACATCATGCAGATGCCGGTTTAAGGACGAGATTGAGTCATGGCAGAAGCAGTCGCCGATAACGTTCCGGCCAAGGCCACCCCGATAGACGGCAAACCGCCGTTGTTCGGCCTGTCCTTCCTGGTAAACCTCTCCGAGATGACCGTGCTGCGTCAGGTGGGCCTGTTGGTCGGCCTGGCCGCGAGCGTGGCGATTGGCTTTGCCGTGGTGCTGTGGTCGCAGCAACCGGATTACCGGCCTCTGTACGGCAGCCTTGCCGGCATGGACGCCAAGCAGGTCATGGACACCCTGGCCTCCGCTGACATTCCCTACACCGTCGAACCGAATTCCGGCGCCTTGCTGGTCAAGGCCGATGACCTGTCCCGTGCGCGGCTCAAGCTCGCGGCCGCTGGTGTCACTCCTAGCGACGGCAACATCGGTTTTGAAATCCTCGACAAGGAACAGGGTCTGGGCACCAGCCAGTTCATGGAAGCGACCCGTTATCGTCGCGGCCTCGAAGGTGAACTGGCTCGCACCATTTCCAGCCTGAACAACGTCAAGGGCGCGCGCGTTCACCTGGCGATCCCGAAAAGTTCGGTATTCGTGCGTGACGAACGCAAGCCAAGCGCTTCGGTACTGGTCGAGCTGTACTCCGGTCGTTCGCTGGAGCCGGGCCAGGTGGTTGCCATCATCAACCTGGTGGCCACTTCCGTTCCCGAGTTGAGCAAATCGCAGATCACCGTCGTCGACCAGAAGGGCAACCTGCTGTCGGATCAGGCGGAAAACTCCGAAATGACCATGGCCGGCAAGCAGTTCGACTACAGCCGCCGCATGGAAAGCATGCTCACCCAGCGCGTGCACAACATTCTGCAACCGGTACTGGGCAACGATCGCTACAAGGCTGAAGTCTCGGCCGACGTCGATTTCAGTGCCGTCGAGTCGACCGCCGAGCAGTTCAACCCGGATCAACCGGCCCTGCGCAGCGAACAGTCGGTCAACGAACAACGCACCGCCAGCAACGGCCCGCAAGGCGTACCGGGTGCCCTGAGCAACCAGCCGCCATCGCCAGCCTCGGCGCCACAAACCACCGGCGGCGCAGCAACTTCGGCGAGCATGGTGCAGCCAGGCCAGCCACTGGTTGATGCCAACGGTCAGCAGATCATGGACCCGGCCACCGGCCAGCCGATGCTCGCGCCGTACCCGGCGGACAAGCGTCAACAATCCACCAAGAACTTCGAACTCGACCGTTCCATCAGCCACACCAAACAGCAGCAGGGTCGCCTGAATCGCCTGTCGGTGTCGGTGGTGGTGGACGATCAGGTCAAGATCAACCCGGCCAACGGCGAAACGACTCGCGCGCCTTGGAGCGCCGACGAATTGGCGCGCTTCACCCGTCTGGTACAGGACGCCGTCGGCTTCGACGCCAGCCGTGGCGACAGCGTCAGCGTGATCAACATGCCGTTCTCCGCCGAGCGCGGCGAAGTGATCGCCGACATTCCGTTCTACTCCCAGCCATGGTTCTGGGACATCGTCAAACAAGTGCTGGGTGTGTTGTTCATCCTGGTGCTGGTGTTCGGCGTGCTGCGTCCGGTGCTCAACAACATCACCGGTGGCGGCAAAAGCAAGGAGCTGGCCGGTCTGGGCGGCGACATGGAACTCGGCGGCATGGGCGGTCTGGACGGTGAACTGTCCAACGATCGCGTCAGCCTCGGCGGCCCGACCAGCATTCTGCTGCCGAGCCCGAGCGAGGGTTATGACGCTCAGTTGAACGCAATCAAGAGTCTGGTGGCAGAAGACCCGGGTCGTGTGGCCCAGGTCGTGAAAGAGTGGATTAACGCAGATGAGTGATAACCGAGCCGCCGTCGCCAAACTGTCCCGGGTCGATAAAGCCGCGATTCTGCTGCTGTCCCTGGGTTCGACCGATGCCGCACAAGTGCTGCGCCACATGGGCCCCAAAGAGGTCCAGCGAGTCGGCGTGGCCATGGCCCAGATGGGCAACGTCCACCGTGAGCAGGTCGAGCAGGTCATGAGCGAGTTCGTCGACATCGTCGGCGACCAGACCAGCCTGGGCGTCGGCTCCGACGACTACGTGCGCAAAATGCTCACCCAGGCCCTGGGTGAAGACAAGGCCAACGGCCTGATCGACCGCATTCTGCTGGGCGGCAACACCAGTGGCCTCGACAGCCTGAAATGGATGGAGCCGCGCGCCGTTGCCGACGTGATCCGTTACGAGCACCCGCAGATCCAGGCGATCGTGGTCGCGTACCTCGATCCGGATCAGGCCGGTGAAGTGCTGGGTAACTTCGACCACAAGGTGCGTCTGGACATCATCCTGCGCGTCTCGTCGTTGAACACCGTGCAGCCGGCGGCACTGAAAGAATTGAACCAGATCCTCGAGAAGCAGTTCTCCGGCAACTCGAATGCCTCGCGCACCACCCTGGGTGGCATCAAGCGGGCGGCGGACATCATGAACTTCCTCGACAGCTCGATCGAAGGCCAGCTCATGGACTCGATCCGCGAAGTCGACGAAGACCTGTCCGGTCAGATCGAAGACCTCATGTTCGTGTTCAACAACCTGGCCGATGTCGACGATCGCGGTATCCAGGCGCTGTTGCGCGAAGTGTCTTCCGATGTGCTGGTGCTGGCCCTCAAGGGTTCGGACGAAGGCGTCAAGGAGAAGATCTTCAAGAACATGTCCAAGCGTGCCGCCGAACTGCTGCGCGACGACCTCGAGGCCAAGGGCCCGGTGCGCGTCAGCGACGTGGAGACCGCACAGAAGGAAATCCTCACCATCGCCCGCCGTATGGCCGAAGCCGGAGAAATCGTGCTCGGTGGCAAGGGCAGCGAGGAAATGATCTAAGCCCATGGACAAGCATGACGACGATGTGACGGACCTGATCCGTGCCCGGGACGTCCGCGGTTTCGAATCTTGGGCGTTGCCCAGCTTCGACCCGCCGAAACCTGAGCCCGAGCCGGAACCGGAGCCTGAACCGCCGGAAATGGAAGAGGTGCCGCTGGAGGAAGTCCAGCCACTGACGCTGGAAGAGCTCGAAAGCATCCGTCAGGAGGCCTACAACGAGGGCTTCGCCATCGGTGAAAAGGAAGGCTTTCACAGCGCCACCCTCAAGGTGCGCCAGGAAGCCGAAGTGGTCCTGACGGCCAAGGTCGAGAGCCTTGAGCAATTGATGGCGCACCTGTTCGAGCCCATCGCCGAGCAAGACACCCAGATCGAAAAGTCGCTGGTCGACCTCGTGCAGCACATCGCCAAACAGGTAATTCAGCGTGAGCTGGCCATCGACTCGACGCAGATCGAACACGTCATGCGCGACGCGCTCAAGCTGTTGCCGTTGGGCGTGGGCAATGTGCGGCTGTACGTCAATCCGCAGGATTTCGAACAGGTCAAAGCCCTGCGCGAACGTCATGAGGAAACCTGGCGCATCGTAGAGGACGAATCCCTGCTGCCGGGCGGTTGCCGGGTCGAGACCGACCACAGCCGGATCGATGCCAGCATCGAAACCCGCGTCAGCCAGGTCATGGCCAAGCTGTTCGACCAGTTGCACGAACAGGCCCTGCACCCGGCCGAGCCGGACCTGAGCCTGGACCTGCCGGAAACACCCAAACCGGCACCGGTCGCAAAAGAGCCGCTCGCGGACGCCCCCGATGCGCCTTGAACGCACCAGTTTCGCCAAGCGCCTGAGCACTTACGCCGAGGCCACCGAAATCGCCGGTGCGCCGATCCTCGAAGGGCGCCTTTTGCGCATGGTCGGCCTGACGCTGGAAGCCGAAGGCCTGCGCGCCGCCATGGGCACCCGCTGCATGGTGATCAACGACGACACCTATCACCCGTCCCAGGTGGAAGCCGAAGTGATGGGCTTCTCCGGCAGCAAGGTATTTCTGATGCCGGTCGGCAGCGTGGCCGGCATTGCCCCGGGCGCCCGCGTGGTACCGCTGGCCGATACCGGCCGCCTGCCGATGGGCATGAGCATGCTCGGTCGCGTGCTGGACGGCGCCGGACGTGCGCTGGACGGCAAGGGCGGCATGAAGGCCGAAGACTGGGTGCCGATGGACGGCCCGACCATCAACCCGCTCAATCGTGACCCGATCAGCGTGCCGCTGGATGTCGGCATTCGTAGCATCAACGGTTTGTTGACGGTCGGTCGTGGTCAGCGTCTGGGTCTGTTCGCCGGTACCGGTGTCGGTAAGTCGGTGTTGCTGGGCATGATGACCCGCTTCACCGAGGCCGACATCATCGTCGTCGGCCTGATCGGCGAGCGGGGTCGTGAGGTTAAGGAATTCATCGAGCACATCCTCGGTGAAGAAGGCCTCAAGCGCTCCGTGGTGGTCGCGTCGCCGGCGGACGATGCGCCGCTGATGCGTCTGCGTGCGGCGATGTACTGCACGCGGATCGCCGAGTATTTCCGCGACAAGGGCAAGAACGTCCTGTTGCTGATGGATTCCCTGACCCGTTTCGCCCAGGCCCAGCGGGAAATCGCCCTGGCCATCGGTGAGCCGCCGGCGACCAAGGGTTATCCGCCGTCGGTATTCGCCAAACTGCCGAAACTGGTGGAGCGTGCCGGTAACGCGGAGAAGGGCGGGGGTTCGATCACCGCGTTCTACACCGTATTGTCCGAAGGCGATGACCAGCAGGATCCGATCGCCGACTCCGCGCGGGGGGTACTCGACGGGCATATCGTGCTGTCGCGGCGGCTGGCCGAGGAGGGTCATTACCCGGCCATCGACATCGAAGCCTCGATCAGCCGGGTGATGCCGGCAGTCGTGGCGCCGGAACACATGCAGCGCGCTCAATACTTCAAACAGCTGTGGTCGCGCTATCAGCAGAGCCGCGACCTGATCAGCGTCGGCGCCTATGTCGCTGGCGGTGACCGCGAGACTGACCTTGCCATCAATCTGCAACCACAACTGGTCAGATACCTGCGTCAGGGGCTCAACGACAAAATCAGCCTGGGTGAAAGCGAGGCGTACCTCGAAACGATTTTCGCCCCGGCGGCCGGCGGGTAACCGGTCATGGCCCTGAGTCGCGCCGCGCGTCTGGCGCCGGTGGTGGACATGGCCGAAAAGGCCGAAAAAACCGCCGTGCAGCGCTTGGGTTATTTTCAGGGGCAGGTGAAAGTCGCCGAGAGCAAACTCGCCGACCTCAACGCCTTTCGTCTGGATTACTCGCAGCAGTGGATCGTGCGCGGCAGCACCGGTGTGACCGGTCAATGGCTGCTGGGTTTTCAGGGCTTTCTGGCGCAACTCGACACCGCCGTCGATCAGCAGCGCCAAAGTCTGCAGTGGCACCAGAACAATCTGGACAAGGCCCGTGATGCCTGGCAACAGGCATTCGCCCGGGTCGAAGGTCTGCGCAAACTTGTACAACGCTACCGCGACGAAGCCCAGCGTGCCGAAGACAAGCGCGAACAGAAGCTGCTCGACGAGTTGTCCCAGCGTTTGCCGCGCCACGAGGCATTTTGACGGGCAGATCTCGCACAAATCCCGACGCCATCGCACCTTGCCCATGGCCCCTCCAAGTGCTAAACCTTGTACAGGTTCGTCAATGACAAGGAAGCCAGTACATGTCAGTCGTTACAGAAGTTTCTGCGGACAAGAAAAAACTGACGATTTCGGTCAAGGGGCGATTCGATTTCGCCAAGCATCAGGAATTTCGCCAATCCTACGAAAAAGAGCAGCCCGAATCGGTGATTGTCGACCTCAAGGAGGCGACCTATCTCGACAGTTCGGCCCTCGGCATGCTGCTTCTGCTGCGTGATCACGTCGGTGGCGACGATTCGGAAATCCGTGTGGTCAACAGCAGTTCAGATGTGAAGAAGATTCTCGCCATCTCCAACTTCGACAAACTGTTCGACATCAGTTGACGGCCATGCAGCCGCAAGAGCCGCTGACGATCCTGATCGCCGAAGACAGCGCCGCTGACCGGCTGTTGTTGTCGACCATCGTCCGTCGTCAGGGGCACGAAGTGCTGACGGCCACCCACGGAGCGGAGGCGGTCGAGGCATTTATCCGGCAAAAGCCGCATCTGGTGTTGATGGACGCCATGATGCCGGTGATGGACGGGTTCGAAGCCGCACGGCAGATCAAGAAGCTGGCGGGTGAGAACCTGGTGCCGATCATCTTCCTCACCTCGTTGACGGAAAGCGAAGCCCTGGCTCGTTGTCTTGAGGCCGGCGGTGACGACTTTCTGGCGAAGCCCTACAACCAGGTGATCCTCGCCGCCAAAATCAAGGCGATGGATCGCTTGCGGCGTTTGCAGGCCACGGTTCTTCAGCAGCGCGACCTGATCGCCAAACACCACGAGTATCTGCTCAACGAGCAGCGGGTCGCCAAGGCCGTGTTCGACAAGGTCGCGCATTCCGGCTGCCTGAGCGCGCCGAACATCCGTTACCTGCAATCGCCCTATGCGCTGTTCAACGGCGATCTGCTGTTGGCCGCGTACACCCCGGCCGGCGACATGCATGTGTTGCTCGGTGACTTTACCGGTCACGGCTTGCCGGCGGCGGTCGGCGCGATGCCGCTGGCCGAGGTGTTCTACGGCATGACTGCCAAGGGTTACGGCCTGGCCGAAACCCTGCGGGAAATGAATGCCAAGCTCAAGCGCATCCTGCCGGTGGACATGTTCTGCTGCGCGACGCTGTTGTGCCTGAGTTTTCAGCGGCGCTCGGTGGAAGTCTGGAACGGCGGCATGCCCGACGGCTATCTGCATTGCCTCGCCACCGGGGAGCGCAAGCCACTGGCGGCGCGCCACTTGCCGCTGGGTGTGCTCAGCCCGCAGACCTTCGATGACCGCACCGAGGTTCACTCGATGGCGGTGGGCGATCGGGTGTTTCTGCTCTCCGACGGGGTCATCGACACCTGCGATGCCAACGACCAGCTGTTCGGTGTCGAGCGCTTGCACAAGGTGTTCGCCGCCAATCGCCAGCCGGATCGGCTGTTCGAGGACATCGAGCAGGCGCTGCAGGACTTTCGCGGAGAGGCCCGGGACGATGTGAGCATGGTCGAGGTCAGCCTGCTGGAAGCCGAGCAGGTCAACCCGCCGGCGCCGGTGTATTCGGACAGTGGTCAGTCCTGTCCGCTGGACTGGTCGGTGAGCTTCGAATTTCGCGGTGCCACGCTCAAGCGCTTCAATCCGCTGCCTTACCTGTTGCAGTTACTGCTTGAGGTGCATGGATTGCGGGCGCAGAGTGGCGCACTGTACAGCGTGCTGGCCGAGCTTTATTCCAACGCGCTGGAGCATGGCGTGCTGGGCCTGGATTCGAGCCTCAAGCGCGATGCGTCGGGTTTCGCCCGATATTACGAGCAGCGCAATGCCCGTCTCGAAGCCTTGCAGGACGGTTATGTGCGCGTGCATTTGCAGGTGCGGCCGGAAGGCGAGGGCGGTTGTCTGGTGGTGCGGGTCGAAGACAGCGGCCAGGGATTCGATGTCTCGCGCGTGATGGAGCGGCCGCTGGACGGTGTCCGTCTGTCGGGACGCGGAGTCAGCCTTATCCGGCAATTGGCCCGAAATGCCAGCTGGTCAGACGATGGTCGCAGTGCTCGCGTGGAGTTTTTCTGGGAGGCTCTGGCATAATCCGCGCATTCTTGATCAGGGAGTGAACAAGTGGCTGATACACATGTGGACCACGAGGCGCTGAGCGCGCTGCGGGAAGTGATGGAAGACAGCTATCCGGAACTGCTGGATACCTTCCTCGCCGATTCCGAAAACCGCCTGCGGGAGTTGCAGCAGACTGCCGATGCCGACGCATTGTCTTCCGTTGCGCACAGCTTCAAGGGCAGCAGCAGCAACATGGGCGCGACCCGTCTTGCCGTGCTGTGCCAGGAGCTGGAACAGCATGCCAAAGACAAAAGCCCTTCCGAGATCATCAAACTGGTCGCCGATATTCATAGCGAATTCGCCGATGTGCGGCCCGTTTATGTCGCCGAGCGGCAGCGCTCGCTGACGCACTGATCCTGCCGTCGGGCGGTTTTGTCGGATTTCTGACGAAACTGGCCCGGCACTTGCAGTCATCTATCCCAACTGTACCTACGATCCCAGTGCAGCGGAGACCGTGCCATGCCTGCAAGCCCCAACATTCTTCTTCAGACCGCCGCCCAGGCCAAGGCACAAGCTGCCTCGGCCAAATCATCGGCAGTGGCCGCAGAGCCCGGGGACAAGGCCTCCAGCTTCGCTCAGGTGTTTGCCGATCAAGGCTCGAACAAGCCTTCGGTGACCGTCGACAATTCGGCAAAACCTGCCCGTGACAAGGTGGCCGACAACGGCGGCAAGAAAGACCTCGGCAAGGATCAGTCTGCCGCCCCGGAGCCGGCGGTTGCCGATAGCGGCAAACCCTTGCCCGCCGACAAACCGGCGACGCCGGCAACGGACGACAAGACCGCTACTGAGGATGACTCGGCCGACACCGCGCCGGCTCCCGTTGTCGATACGGCGCCGGTGGACCCGGCGTTAGTGGCGGCGGTAGAGCCGGTCGTCACGGCGCCGGTAGTCGCCACTCCAGTCGTCGATACCGCCGCGAAGCCTGAAACCGATCAACCTGCCGTGGCGGCATTGCCGGGTATGGTCAAGGATCCGGCGCCGGCCACTGACCCGGCTTTCGACCCCGAGGCGGATCCGCTCGATTCACTGCCCGCCGTGCGCATGGCCATGGAGCAGAGTGGTCACATTTCTGCTTCCAGCCAGTCCCAGCCCAAGGCCACCCCGGCCCAGGCTCAGGCTGACGGCGAATTGACCTCGGCGCAGAACTTCGCTGCCGGCATGGCCAGCATGCTCGATGTGCAGGCTGACAAGGACAGCACCAGCCAGGGCGGTGAAAAGGCTTTCAGCGGTTTGATCGATGACGGCCTGAAAGACCTGAAGACCGCCACCAGCGACACCCGCGTGGATGATTTCGCCAACCGTCTGGCGGCGCTGACCCAGGCTGCCACGCCGAAAACCGCCAACGCGGTGCCGGTGAACCAACCGATTGCCATGCACCAGAACGGCTGGACCGAAGAAGTGGTCAACCGGGTCATGTACCTGTCGAGCAACAACCTGAAGGCGGCTGACATCCAGTTGCAGCCAGCGGAGCTTGGGCGTCTGGATATCCGGGTGAACATGGTGCCGGACCAGCAGACCCAGGTGACGTTCATGAGCGCGCATCCGAGCGTGCGTGAAGCCCTCGACGGTCAGATGCACCGCCTGCGCGACATGTTCAACCAGCAAGGCATGGGGCAGGTCGACGTCAACGTTTCCGACCAGAACCGTGGCTGGCAGGGCCAGGGCCAGGGCCAGGAACAGGCGCAGCAGGGGCAGAGTGGTCGCACCAGCGCTGCCGGCGGTCGCCTGGATTCGGCTGAAGAAGAGTTGACGCCGACGGCCGTGGCTGAAGCGGCAGCTACTGCCACTCACGTGATCGGCTCCAGCGCCGTCGACTACTACGCCTGATCAAATCAAAAGCCCCTCACCCTAGCCCTCTCCCAGAGGGAGAGGGAACTGATTGGGGGATGCCCGGATGCTCGCTAACCTGATTGTTTTGAGCTGAATCCAAATCGACTCGATGCTTCAGGTCGACATATCACGAAAAGACAACTCGATCGGCCCCCTCTCCCTCCGGGAGAGGGCTGGGGTGAGGGTTGCTTTTGACTTTAGTGTTGTCACCACGACTCCCGACACTTCTGGCATAACACTTGCTCTTGCCTTGCCGTGCGACTGTGAAAACCCGATTAGTGACGGATTATTGGCATGGCGAAGAGCGAAGCTGCAGCAGTAAAAGACCCCGCAACCAAAGGCAAACTCAAACTGATCATCGTGATCGTGCTGGGTCTGTTGCTGGCGATCGGCACGTCCGTGGGGGCGACCTGGTTCTTCATGCACAGTGCCCAGAGCAAGCCTGCGGCGACCGCCGAAGCGGCCCCGGTCGGCAAGCAACCGGCGATTTTCGAGCCCATGGCGCCGGCCTTCGTGGCCAACTACAACCAGAACGGCCGTCAGCGCTACATGCAGGTGAGCATCACCATGCTGGCGCGCAATCAGGCGGATCTGGAAGCGCTCAAAGTGCACATGCCGGTGATCCGCAACAACCTGGTGATGCTCTTCTCCGGTCAGGATTTCGCCACGCTGGCGACCCCGGTCGGTCAAGAGATGTTGCGCCAGAAGGCCACAGCCAGCGTCCAGGAAGTGGCGCAGAAAGAGCTGGGCAAAGTGGTGATCGAACAGTTGCTTTTCACTAATTTCGTACTGCAGTAGGAACACGACATGGCCGTGCAGGATCTGCTGTCCCAGGATGAAATCGACGCGCTGTTGCATGGCGTCGACGATGGTCTGGTACAGACCGATAACGCTGCCGAACCCGGCAGTGTCAAAAGCTACGACCTGACCAGCCAGGATCGCATCGTCCGTGGACGCATGCCGACTCTGGAAATGATCAACGAGCGTTTTGCCCGCTACACCCGCATCAGCATGTTCAACATGCTGCGCCGCTCGGCGGACGTTGCCGTCGGTGGCGTACAGGTGATGAAGTTCGGCGAATACGTGCACTCGCTGTACGTGCCGACCAGCCTCAACCTGGTCAAGATCAAACCCCTGCGCGGCACCGCGCTGTTCATCCTCGACGCCAAACTGGTGTTCAAGCTGGTGGACAACTTCTTCGGCGGCGACGGCCGTCACGCCAAGATCGAAGGGCGTGAATTCACCCCGACCGAACTGCGCGTGGTGCGCATGGTGCTGGAGCAGGCGTTCGTCGATTTGAAAGAAGCCTGGCAGGCGATCATGGAAGTCAACTTCGAGTACATCAACTCGGAAGTGAACCCGGCCATGGCCAACATCGTCGGTCCGAGCGAAGCGATCGTGGTTTCCACGTTCCACATCGAACTCGACGGCGGTGGCGGTGATCTGCACGTGACCATGCCGTACTCGATGATCGAGCCGGTGCGCGAAATGCTCGACGCCGGTTTCCAGTCGGACCTCGACGACCAGGACGAGCGCTGGGTCAATGCCCTGCGCCAGGACGTGCTGGATGTCGACGTGCCGATCGGCGCCACCGTAGCTCGTCGCCAGCTGAAACTGCGCGACATCCTGCACATGCAGCCGGGGGACGTGATCCCGGTCGAGATGCCGGAAGACATGATCATGCGCGCCAACGGCGTGCCGGCCTTCAAGGTCAAGATGGGCTCGCACAAAGGCAACCTTGCGTTGCAGGTGATCGAGCCGATCGAGCGCCGCTGAAGCGGCGCCCTCACTCCCTGATTCTTTTACCGGTTTTTTGCCCGCCGAGGACAAATGATGAACGACGATATGAACACCCAGGACGATCAGGCACTGGCCGATGAATGGGCTGCCGCCCTGGAAGAAACCGGTGAAGCCGGGCAGGCCGACATCGACGCGCTGCTGGCCGCCGACGCAGGTACTTCGAGCTCCAACCGTCTGCCGATGGAAGAGTTCGGCAGCGTGCCGAAGAACAACGACCCGGTGACCCTCGACGGCCCGAACCTGGACGTGATTCTCGACATCCCGGTGTCGATCTCGATGGAAGTGGGCAGCACCGACATCAACATCCGCAACCTGCTGCAACTCAACCAGGGTTCGGTGATCGAGCTCGATCGCCTGGCCGGCGAGCCGCTGGACGTGCTGGTCAACGGCACCCTGATCGCCCACGGTGAAGTGGTCGTGGTCAACGAAAAGTTCGGCATCCGTCTGACCGACGTGATCAGCCCGAGCGAACGCATCAAGAAGCTGCGCTGAGTGAAAAAGGTTCTGGGTGCCTTGTTCGGTCTGGCGCTGGCGTTGCCGTTCAGCGTGCTGGCGGCCGAGCCGGTGGCGACCACCGCGGCGGCTGCTGCGCCAGCCGTCAACAGCGGCGTGGCCGGTCAGCTGACGCAACTGGTGCTGGGTCTGTTGCTGGTGCTGGGGTTGATCTTCTTCCTCGCCTGGCTGCTGCGCCGGGTGCAGCAGGCCGGTCCCGCCGGCAAGGGGCAGGTGATCGAATTGATCGGCTCCCGCGCGCTCGGGCCGCGTGACCGTCTGATGCTGGTGCAGGTCGGCAACGAGCAGATTCTGCTCGGCCTCAGCCCCGGAACCATCACTGCGTTGCACGTGCTCAAAGAGCCGGTCGAGGTGCCGAGCACCGCCGACAAAGCGACACCGGAATTTGCCCAGCATCTGTTGAAGATCCTCGGCAAGGATCAGAAGGATAAGAAGTAATGGGTGCGTTGCGCATCGTCTTGACCCTGGCCTTGATGTTGGCCGCGCCGCTGGCATTTGCCGCCGATCCGTTGTCGATCCCGGCGATCACCCTGGGCACCAACGCCGAGGGCGCGCAGGAGTACTCGGTCAGCCTGCAGATCCTGCTGATCATGACGGCGCTGAGCTTCATTCCGGCCGCCGTCATCCTGATGACCAGTTTCACCCGGATCATCATCGTCTTCTCGATCCTGCGTCAGGCCCTCGGCCTGCAGCAGACTCCGTCGAACCAGATCCTCACCGGCATGGCGCTGTTCCTGACGCTGTTCATCATGGCGCCAGTGTTCGATCGCGTGAACAACGATGCCTTGCAGCCGTACCTTGCGGAAAAGCTGACGGCCCAGCAGGCAGTGGAAAAGGCCCAGGTGCCGATCAAGGACTTCATGCTCGCCCAGACCCGCTCCAGCGATCTGGAGCTGTTCATGCGCCTGTCCAAACGCACCGACATCGCGACGCCGGATCAGGCGCCGCTGACCATTCTGGTGCCGGCGTTCGTGACGTCTGAACTGAAGACCGCGTTCCAGATCGGCTTCATGATCTTCATCCCGTTCCTGATCATCGACCTAGTGGTGGCGAGCGTGCTGATGGCGATGGGTATGATGATGCTGTCGCCGCTGATCATTTCCCTGCCGTTCAAAATCATGCTGTTCGTGCTGGTGGATGGCTGGGCGCTGATCATCGGCACCCTGGCCAGCAGTTTCGGAGGTGTATCGCCATGACGCCAGAAGTAGCGGTCGACATCTTTCGCGAAGCCCTGTGGCTGACCACCATGATGGTGGCGATTCTGGTGGTGCCGAGTCTGTTGGTGGGCCTGCTGGTGTCGATGTTCCAGGCCGCGACCCAGATCAACGAACAGACCCTGAGCTTCCTGCCGCGTCTGCTGGTGATGCTGGTGACGCTGATCGTCGCCGGCCCGTGGCTGGTGCAGACGTTCATGGAATACATCACCCAGTTGTACAAAAACATTCCGATGGTCATCGGCTAAGCCATGCAATCGCTGCTTCAGCTGACCGATACCCAGATCAGTACCTGGGTGGCGACGTTCATGCTGCCGCTGTTTCGCGTCGCCTCGATGTTGATGGTGATGCCGGTCTTCGGAACCACGCTGGTGCCCCGGCGGATCCGTCTGTATTTCGCCTTCGCGATCACCGTGGTGATCACGCCCAACCTGCCGCCGATGCCGGCGGTCAGTCCTCTCGACCTCAGCGGCCTGCTGCTGATCGCCGAGCAGATTCTCGTTGGCGCGGTGCTGGGTTTCTCGCTGCAATTGTTCTTTCAGGCTTTCGTGGTGGCCGGGCAGATCGTCGCGATCCAGATGGGCATGGGCTTCGCGTCGATGATCGACCCTACCAATGGCGTGTCGGTGGCGGTGATCGGGCAGTTCTTCACGATGCTGGTGACGTTGCTGTTCCTGTCGATGAACGGACACCTGGTGGTCTTCGAAGTGCTCACCGAAAGCTTCACCACGCTGCCGGTCGGCGGCGGGCTGATGACCACGCATTACTGGGAACTGGCCGGCAAACTCGGCTGGGTGCTGGGCGCCGCGTTGTTGCTGGTGCTGCCGGCGGTCACTGCGCTGCTGGTGGTCAACATCGCCTTTGGCGTGATGACCCGCGCCGCGCCACAGCTGAACATTTTCTCCATCGGCTTTCCGCTGACCCTCGTACTCGGCCTGTTCATCGTCTGGGTCGGGATGGCGGACATTCTCAATCAGTATCAACCGCTGGCCACCGAGGCCTTGCAGTTTTTACGCGAACTGGCAAAGGCGCGCTGAGTCATGGCTGAGAGCGAAAGCGGTCAGGACAAAACAGAAGACCCCACGGAGAAGCGCAAAAAGGACTCCCGGGAAAAGGGTGAGATTGCGCGCTCCAAGGAGCTCAACACGCTGGCGATCATGCTCGCCGGCTCTGCCGCGCTGCTGATTTTTGGCGGGATGCTGGCGCAGGATTTGATGGACCTGATGCGCCAGAACTTCACGCTGTCGCGGGAAGTGATCATGGACGAGCGCTCCATGGCGACGTTCCTGATGAGTTCCGGATTGCAGGCTTTGCTGGCGATTCAGCCGATCATGATCACCCTGTTGGTGGCGGCTTTCCTCGGGCCGATTGCGCTGGGTGGGTGGCTGTTCGCCGCTGGTTCGCTGGCGCCCAAGTTCAGCCGGATGAACCCGGCGGCGGGCCTCAAGCGGATGTTCTCGATGAAGGCCGTGATCGAGCTGCTCAAGGCGCTGGCCAAGTTTCTCATCACGCTGGGTGTGGCGCTGGTGGTGCTCAATTCGGACATCGACGACCTGCTGCGCATCGCCCACGAGCCGCTGGACCGGGCGATCATTCACAGCTTGCAACTGGTGGGCTGGAGCTCGCTGTGGCTGGCCTGCGGTTTGATCATCATCGCCGCCGTCGACGTGCCCGTGCAGATCTGGGAAAGCATCAAGAAGCTCAAGATGACCAAGCAGGAAGTGCGCGACGAGCACAAGGATCAGGAAGGTCGGCCGGAGGTCAAGCAGCGCATTCGCCAGCTCCAGCGCGAGATGTCGCAGCGGCGGATGATGGCGGCGATTCCGGATGCCGACGTGGTCATCACCAACCCGACCCACTACGCCGTGGCGCTCAAGTACGACGCCGAGAAGGGCGGGGCGCCGATGCTGCTGGCCAAGGGCAGCGACTTCCTGGCGCTGAAGATCCGCGAAATCGCCGTGGCCAACAACGTCATGCTTCTCGAATCGCCGGCGCTGGCGCGTTCGATCTATTACTCCACGGAGCTGGAAGAAGAAATCCCTGGGGGGCTGTATCTGGCGGTCGCCCAGGTACTGGCCTACGTCTACCAGATCCGCCAGCACCGCGCGGGCAAGGGCAAGTTCCCGGAACCGCTCAAGGACGACCTGCCGATCCCGCCGGATCTGCGGCGTGATTCCTGATTGTGATGAAGCAAAAAAACCGCCATCCGGTTGCAGCCGGTGGCGGTTTTTTTTATGCCTGATGACCTGTGTTGCCTGTGAGGCCGCCTTCGCGACACATCTCTCAAGCCTTTACGCGGAGGTCTGCGATGGCGGCAGTTCCAGATTATCCAGCACCCGATTCACTGCCAGCTCGCCGAGCATGATCAGTTGCGCAATCCCCACCAGCGTCCTGCGCTGCGAGGCGGGCATGAGGTGGGTGAAGTCATTGACGATGGTTCTGGCTGAGGCCAGGGTTTCGCAGGCATCGGCCAGCAGTTCTTCGTTTTTGAAGTCTGCGGTGACGGCGTACATTCTGCGGGTTTTGCGCGGTGGTGGCCTGGAGCCGGGCGGGCAGAGATAGTGGTCGAGGGCGCGGTCGGCGGCTTCGTGAAGTTTTCTGGAGTCGGCGGATTCGTAGGGCGAGGCGGGGTCGGTTACGGGTGGGTTGGGTGTTGGTTTGATCATGGTGAAGCTCCTTTGGGGTGGAGCCGCCAAATCCAGTCGCTAAACAGGAAGGGTGGCGGCTGTACGCAGGTTAGCGAACCGGTCAAAGGCACCCGGTAGACCACAAGGGTCTCCCGCATACAGCCACCATAACGAAATTGCAGACATACAGATCCGCAACGAAGCCTGGCACGCTGGTGCACCTTTAAATTGAGCCGAGTCGCTAAACCCGATCGCTGATTCGTCAGCGACCGATCCACAATAGAACCCGACCCCACAGCGCACAAGCCGGCGGATTCTGGCGTAGCCGTAGGCAACGGCGCAAGGATTCGTAGCCTGTAAGGCGTGTCTGAAGGTGTCTTTTAAACACCTGAGTTTAAAAGGCAGTTTTTGCTGACTTCTAGCGAAAGCGACATCCCACCCAGCAGAAAAAACACGCCCAAACCCCTCTGTTTCAATCATCGGCAAAAGTTGGAAGGCTTCTTGCAGTAGCCGCCGTGCGCCTGCTTCGGGCGTCAAAAGTTTGCTTTAAAGGAACGGGGAAAACCGGTGGATCGCTCTCAGTTAATCAACAGTGCTCGCTCGAACATTGCCGACCTCAGTCGAGGCAATCTGGGTGTGCCGCTGTTGCTGCTGGTCATGCTGGCGATGATGATGTTGCCGGTGCCGCCGTTCCTGCTCGACGTGTTCTTCACCTTCAACATTGCCCTGTCGATCGTCGTGCTGCTGGTCTGCGTGTACGCCTTGCGGCCGCTGGATTTTGCGGTGTTCCCGACGATCCTGCTGGTGGCGACGCTGTTGCGACTGGCGCTGAACGTGGCGTCGACGCGGGTGGTGATGCTCCACGGTCAGGACGGCCACGCCGCCGCCGGTAAGGTGATCCAGGCCTTCGGTGAGGTGGTGATCGGCGGTAACTACGTGGTCGGTATCGTGGTCTTCGCGATCCTGATGATCATCAACTTCGTCGTGGTGACCAAGGGTGCTGGCCGGATCTCCGAGGTGAGCGCTCGCTTCACCCTCGATGCGATGCCCGGCAAGCAAATGGCGATCGACGCCGACCTCAACGCCGGTCTGATCGACCAGGCGCAGGCCAAGGCCCGTCGTCAGGAAGTGGCTCAAGAGGCAGAGTTCTACGGCTCGATGGATGGTGCCAGCAAGTTCGTCCGTGGTGACGCCATCGCCGGCCTGCTGATTCTGTTCATCAACCTGATCGGCGGCATGGCCGTCGGTATCTTCCAGCACAACATGACTTTCGCCGACGCGGGCAAGGTTTACGCCTTGCTGACCATCGGTGACGGTTTAGTGGCGCAATTGCCATCACTGTTGTTATCTACAGCTGCAGCGATCATGGTGACTCGTGCTTCCGGCTCGGAAGACATGGGCAAGCAGATCAATCGCCAGATGTTCGCCTCGCCCAAAGCGCTGGCGGTGGCGGCCGGTCTGATGGCGGTCATGGGTCTGGTGCCGGGCATGCCGCACTTCTCGTTCCTGAGCATGGCTGCCCTGGCTGCCGGTGGTGCTTACCTGTTCTGGAAGAAGCAGAACGTCGCCAAAGTGCAGGCGCTGCAAGAGGTTCAGCGTCAACAGGAACTGCTGCCGTCGCCGGCCCGCGCCATGGAAACCAAGGAGCTGGGCTGGGACGACGTGACCCCGATCGACATGATCGGCCTGGAAGTCGGCTACCGCCTGATTCCGCTGGTGGACCGCAACCAGGGCGGGCAATTGCTGGCGCGGATCAAGGGCGTGCGCAAGAAGCTCTCGCAGGATCTGGGCTTTCTGATGCCGACCGTGCACATCCGCGACAACCTCGACCTCGCGCCGAGCGCCTATCGCCTGACCCTGATGGGCGTGATTCTGGCCGAAGCCGAGATCTACCCGGATCGCGAACTGGCGATCAACCCGGGGCAGGTCTACGGCTCGCTCAACGGCATTACCGCCAAAGATCCGGCTTTCGGCCTGGAGGCGGTGTGGATCGAAGTCAGCCAGCGCGCCCAGGCGCAATCGCTCGGTTACACCGTGGTCGATGCCAGTACCGTGGTTGCGACCCACTTGAACCAGATTCTGTACAAGCACTCCAGCGAGCTGATCGGCCACGAAGAAGTGCAGCAATTGATGCAATTGCTGGCCAAGAGCTCGCCGAAACTGGCTGAAGAGCTGGTGCCGGGCGTGGTCACGCTGTCGCAACTGCTCAAGGTGTTGCAGGCGTTGCTGGCCGAGCACGTGCCGGTGCGCGATATCCGCAGCATTGCCGAGGCCATCGCCAACAATGCCGCCAAGAGTCAAGATACCGCCGCTTTGGTGGCTGCTGTGCGGGTTGGCGTATCGCGCGCCATCGTCCAAAGCATTGTAGGGACTGAGTCGGAGCTGCCAGTTATCACGCTGGAGCCAAGGTTGGAACAAATATTGCTCAATAGTCTGCAGAAGGCAGGACAAGGCTCGGAAGAGGGCGTTCTGCTGGAGCCGAGCATGGCCGAGAAGCTGCAGCGTTCGCTGATCGAAGCGGCGCAGCGCCAGGAAATGCAAGGTCAGCCGGTGATTCTGTTGGTAGCAGGCCCGGTTCGCGCGATGCTCTCGCGCTTTGGTCGCCTGGCAGTTCCCGGACTGCATGTGCTGGCCTACCAGGAAATTCCGGACAACAAGCAAGTGACCATCGTTGCGACAGTAGGGCCCAACGGCTGAGGTAGTGGTTTATGCAAGTTAAGCGTTTTTTCGCCGCCGATATGCGTCAGGCCATGAAGCTGGTTCGTGATGAGCTGGGCGCTGATGCCGCCATCATTGGCAACCGCCGCATCGCTGGCGGCGTCGAGCTGACCGCGGCGCTCGATTACAAACTGTCTGCGCTGGCCCCGCGTGTTCCGAACATGGAACTCGAGGATGAGCTGCGCAAGACCCAGTCGCGCATTGTCACCGCCCAGGCCGAGCTGAGCCTGCGTGGCGAAGCCGACGGCAACACCAATCGCCAGTTGTTCGCCGGGCTGCCGTTGACGGCCGGCCTGCCGCTGACCGCTGCCGAGCCGCTGACCGAACCGACCTACGAAGCTCCGGCTCGTCCGGCACCGGCGCCTGCAGCGGTTTCCGCAGGCGTTGACCCGCGTGCTCTGGACTCGATGCGTTTCGAGCTCAACAGCCTGCGCGAACTGATGGAAGTGCAACTCGGCACCCTGGCCTGGAACCAGCTGCAAGGCAGTCGTCCGGCCCAGGCGAATCTGTACCGTCGTCTGCAACGCATTGGTCTGTCCGGCCCGCTGTCCCGTGATCTGCTGTCGATGATCACCGAGATCGACGAACCGCGTCAGGCCTGGCGCATGCTGCTGGCGCACCTGGCGCGGATGATTGCCGTGCCGGAAGTCGAGCCGCTGGAAGAGGGTGGGGTGATTGCGATGGTCGGTCCTGCCGGCATGGGCAAGACCACCACCCTGGCCAAGCTGGCCGCCCGCTACGTGCTCAAGTACGGCGCGCAGAACATCGCGCTGGTGAGCATGGACAGTTTCCGTATCGGCGCGCAGGAGCAGCTCAAGACGCTGGGCCGCATCCTTAACGTTTCGGTGACCCACGTCGATCCGGGCCAGTCCCTGGTGCAGGCGCTGGATCCACTGCTGCGCAAGCGCGTGGTGCTGATCGATACCGCCGGCCTGCAGGCCAGCGATCCGGCCCTGCGCATGCAGCTGGAAAGTCTGGCCGGTCGTGGCATTCGGTCAAAAAATTATCTGGTTCTGGCAACCACCAGCCAAAAACAGGTTCTAACCGCCGCTTATCACAGTTACAAGCGTTGCGGGCTGGCCGGCTGCATCCTGACTAAACTGGATGAGACGGCCAGTCTGGGCGAAGTGTTGAGCCTGGCGATCAGTCACGAACTGCCGGTTGCCTACCTGACCGATGGCCCACGGATTCCGGATGATCTGCATCTGCCGCGGCGTCATCAACTGGTCAGTCGCGCCGTCAGCGTGCAAATGCAGGAAGAACCCAGCGAAGAAGCCATGGCTGACATGTTCGCTGATATCTACCACAGTCCGACCAAGCAGGTTGGCTGAGGTAATGAACAGTTTTCGTACCTACATCGATGGCCTGCCACGCATTGTTCCGGTTGTGAACGCGCAGCCAGTAATGTGGCCTCCGTCTATGCAAGACAAGGTAAAGAAATAACATGGGCAGCATGCATCCCGTACAGGTGATCGCGGTGACCGGCGGCAAAGGTGGCGTCGGCAAGACTAATGTGTCAGTGAACTTGTCCCTGGCCCTGGCAGAGCTTGGCCGTCGGGTCATGCTGCTGGACGCCGACCTGGGGCTGGCGAACGTCGACGTTCTGCTGGGCCTCACACCCAAACGAACCCTGGCCGACGTGATCGAAGGCCGCTGCGAGCTGCGCGACGTGCTGTTGCAGGGCCCCGGCGGGATCCGCATCGTGCCGGCCGCTTCCGGCACCCAGAGCATGGTTCACCTGAGCCCGGCCCAGCATGCCGGCCTGATTCAGGCGTTCAGCGACATCGGCGACAATCTCGACGTGCTGGTGATCGACACCGCTGCGGGTATTGGTGACTCGGTAGTCAGTTTTGTGCGCGCAGCGCAAGAAGTGTTGCTGGTGGTCTGCGACGAGCCGACCTCGATCACCGACGCCTACGCGCTGATCAAACTGCTCAACCGCGATTACGGCATGAACCGCTTCCGCGTCCTGGCCAACATGGCCCAGAGCCCGCAGGAAGGTCGCAATCTGTTCGCCAAGTTGACCAAGGTCACGGATCGCTTCCTCGACGTCGCCCTACAATACGTCGGCGCGGTGCCCTACGACGAAAGCGTGCGCAAGGCGGTGCAGAAGCAGCGTGCGGTCTATGAAGCCTTCCCGCGTTCCAAGTGCGCACTGGCGTTCAAGGCGATTGCACAGAAGGTCGACACCTGGCCGCTGCCCGCCAACCCGCGCGGCCACCTCGAATTTTTCGTCGAGCGCCTCGTGCAGCAAACGGCAGGACCTGTGCTATGACCGCCAGCGGTATGAATTTCTACAAGAAGTCGGCGCGTGACGCGCAGTACGAGTTGATCGAGCGTTACGCGCCACTGGTCAAACGCATCGCCTACCACTTGCTGGCGCGGTTGCCGGCCAGTGTGCAGGTCGAAGACTTGATCCAGGCCGGGATGATCGGCCTGCTCGAAGTCTCGACCAAATATGACGCCAGCAAGGGTGCCAGTTTTGAAACGTACGCGGGCATCCGGATCCGCGGCGCGATGCTCGATGAAGTCCGAAAAGGGGACTGGGCTCCGCGCTCGGTTCACCGCAATACCCGTATGGTCAGCGACGCGATTCGCTCGATTGAAGCTAAAACCGGCCGTGACGCTAAAGATCACGAAGTTGCGGCCGAACTCCAATTGAGTCTCGACGATTACTACGGGATTTTGAACGACACCCTGGGCAGCCGCCTGTTCAGTTTCGACGACCTGTTGCAGGACGGCGAACACGAAGGGCTGCACGAGGATGGCGCCAGTGCTCATCTGGAGCCGTCGCGCGATCTGGAAGACGAACGTTTCCAGGCCGCGCTGGCGGACGCGATTGCCAATTTGCCGGAGCGTGAGCGACTGGTGTTGGCGCTGTACTACGACGAAGAGCTGAACCTCAAGGAGATCGGTGAAGTCCTTGGCGTCAGTGAATCGCGGGTCAGCCAGTTACACAGCCAGTGCGCGGCCCGCTTGCGGGGGCGTTTGGGGGAGTGGCGAGCGCGCTGAAGGCAGTGTGGGGACACTGCGAACGAGGCTGGTGCGGTGGTGAACGGCACCGGTCTTGCTCTGTTGTGCTCCAGACAGTCATCGAGTGTTTTGCCGGATTGATTGAAATGGCGCGTCCAGGTGCTGGGCGCGTTTAAGACTGCTTGGAGGTCGAATTGAACAAAGACATGAAAATCCTCATCGTTGATGACTTCTCAACGATGCGGCGGATCATCAAGAACCTGTTGCGAGATCTCGGGTTCACCAACACCGTTGAAGCCGACGATGGCACCACTGCCATTCCGGTGCTCAACAGCGGCAGCATCGACTTTCTGGTGACCGACTGGAACATGCCCGGCATGACCGGTATCGACCTGCTGCGCCACGTGCGCGCCGATGAAAAGCTCAAGCACCTGCCGGTGCTGATGGTGACCGCTGAAGCCAAGCGCGAGCAGATTATCGAAGCGGCCCAGGCCGGCGTTAACGGCTACGTGGTCAAACCTTTCACGGCTCAGGCGCTGAAAGAAAAAATCGAGAAGATTTTCGAACGCATCGGCTGATGACGCGCGGGGGAGCTATGGAGCATAACGAATCTTCACAGGGCGACTTCGAGTCGACTCTGAAAAAACACGCCGTCGAACTGGTCGAAAGCCTTGAAAAAGGCAAGTTCGGCGACGCCGTGCAACTGATCCATGAGCTCAATCAGACCCGTGACCGTGGCCTGTACCAGGAAGTGGGCAAGCTCACGCGTGAACTGCACAGTGCGATCGTCAATTTCCAGATCGATCCGCACATGCCACAGGCTGAGGAAGTGTCGCAAATCACCGACGCTACCGAGCGCCTGGGCTACGTGGTCAAACTGACCGAAGCTGCCGCCAACCGCACCATGGATCTGGTGGAAAGCGCGACCCCCGTGGTCAATGGCCTGGCTGACGAAGCCCAGGCCTTGAGCGCCGATTGGGGCCGCTTCATGCGCCGTGAGGTCGGGGCTGAGGAGTTCCGTGAGCTGGCGCGCCGGGTCGACGGTTTTCTGGCACGCAGCAGCGCGGACAACCGCGCCGTGTCGAGCAATCTGAACGACATTCTGCTCGCCCAGGATTACCAGGATCTCACTGGCCAGGTGATCAAGCGCGTGACCCAATTGGTCACCGAAGTCGAAAGCAACCTGCTCAAACTCGTGCTCATGGCCAGCCAGGTGGACCGCTTTGCGGGCATCGAACATGACCGTGCGGCGATGCTTGCTGAAAAAGATCCACAAAAACATCTCTCGCAGGGTGAAGGTCCGCAGATTCATGCCGATAAACGAGAAGACGTTGTGTCCGGTCAGGACGATGTGGACGATTTGCTATCCAGCCTTGGATTTTGAGTTTTTTTGGGTTTTTAGACCTGTAGGAGCACCCCATTAATGAGCTTCGGCGCCGATGAAGAGATCCTTCAGGATTTCCTGGTTGAGGCCGGCGAGATTCTTGAGCAACTGTCCGAACAACTGGTCGAGCTGGAAAGCCGCCCGGATGACGCAGATCTGCTCAACGCAATTTTTCGCGGTTTCCACACTGTAAAAGGGGGCGCCGGCTTCCTTCAGCTCAACGAGCTGGTGGAGTGCTGTCACATCGCCGAAAACGTGTTCGACATCCTGCGCAAGGGTGAGCGTCGCGTAGATGCAGAACTGATGGACGTGGTGCTCGAAGCGCTGGACGCGGTGAACAGCATGTTCAGCGAAGTCCGCGATCGCAGCCCGATCACTGCCGCCACCCCGGAACTGCTGGCCGCCCTGGCGCGTCTGGCCGAACCGCAATCGGCGGATGAAGTTCCGGCTTCGCCCGTTGCCGAGATGATCGAAGAACTGGTCGTCGAAGGCGATTCGGGTGACATCACCGATAACGAATTTGAACAGTTGCTGGACTCGCTGAACGCCGTCAAGGCCGAAGCCGAAGCCCCGGCGGCTGCCGCTGCGCCAGCTTCTGTTGAAGCGGCCAGCGATGAAATCACCGACGCCGAGTTCGAGTCGCTGCTCGATCAGTTGCACGGCAAGGGCCAGTTCGCGGCCGACGCCGTGGCACCGGCGGCCGCTGCACCTGCTGCTCCGGCGGCGGGCGACAGCTCGGACATCACCGACGACGAATTCGAAGCCTTGCTCGATCAGTTGCACGGCAAGGGCAACTTTGCCGTCGATGCGCTGGAGTCGGCGATTGCTGCGGTCCCTGCGACGGCTGCTCCGGCAGCGGCGGCGGCCGGTAGCGATCTGATCACCGACCACGAGTTCGAATCGCTGCTTGACGATCTGCATGGCAAAGGCAAGTTCACTGACGTCGCCACCGGTGCTGTCGTGACTGCCGGCAATGCTTCGGCTGTTGCAGCGCCAGTTGCGAAGGCCCCGGCCGCTGCGGCAAAACCTGCTGCAAAAACACCTGAGCCGAAAGCCGAACCCGCCAAGCCAGCCGCTGCGGCACCGGCTCCGGCCCGTGCACCGGCGACGCCGCCACCGGAAAAACCGACGACTGAAGCCGAAACCACCGTGCGTGTGGACACCGCGCGTCTCGACGAAATCATGAACATGGTCGGCGAGTTGGTGCTGGTGCGTAACCGTCTGGTGCGCCTGGGCCTGAACAGCGGTGACGAGTCGATGCAGAAGGCCGTGTCGAACCTCGACGTGGTCACCGCCGACTTGCAGACCGCGGTGATGAAGACCCGGATGCAGCCGATCAAGAAAGTCTTCGGCCGCTTCCCGCGTCTGGTTCGCGACCTGGCACGCCAGCTCAAGAAAGAGATCAACCTGGAACTGGTGGGCGAAGAGACCGACCTCGACAAGAACCTCGTCGAGGCACTGGCCGACCCGCTGGTCCACTTGGTGCGCAACGCCGTCGACCACGGCATCGAGTCGCCGGAAGAACGCGAAGCCTCGGGCAAGGCCCGTGGCGGCAAGGTGATCCTGGCGGCCGAGCAGGAAGGCGACCACATCCTGCTGTCGATCTCCGACGACGGCAAAGGCATGGACCCGAACGTCCTGCGTGCCATCGCCGTGAAACGCGGTGTGATGGACAAGGATGCCGCCGATCGTCTGAGCGACACCGAGTGCTACAACCTGATTTTCGCCCCGGGTTTCTCGACCAAGACCGAGATCTCCGACGTGTCCGGCCGCGGTGTCGGCATGGACGTGGTGAAGACCAAGATTTCCCAGCTCAACGGTTCGATCAACATCTACTCGACCAAGGGCCAGGGCTCGAAGATCGTCATCAAGGTGCCGCTGACGCTGGCGATCATGCCGACCCTGATGGTGATGCTCGGCAACCAGGCGTTCGCGTTCCCGCTGGTGAACGTCAACGAAATCTTCCACCTCGACCTGTCGACCACCAACGTGGTGGACGGCCAGGAAGTGGTGATCGTGCGGGACAAGGCGCTGCCATTGTTCTACCTCAAGCGCTGGCTGGTCAGCTCCGCCGCTCACGAAGAGCAGCGCGAAGGCCATGTGGTGATTCTTTCGGTGGGCACCCAGCGGATCGGCTTCGTCGTCGATCAACTGGTCGGTCAGGAAGAAGTGGTCATCAAGCCATTGGGCAAGATGCTCCAGGGAACCCCGGGCATGTCCGGCGCCACCATCACCGGTGACGGCCGCATTGCACTGATTCTCGATGTTCCGAGCATGCTCAAGCGTTACGCCGCACGGCGTATTTGAATCCGGGGTGGCGGGGCGACAACGTCCCGCCGCACCTAATGGAGTGTTTATGGCAGTCAAAGTCCTGGTGGTGGACGATTCGGGTTTTTTCCGCCGCCGCGTCTCGGAAATTCTTTCAGCGGATCCGAGCATCCAGGTTGTCGGCACGGCAACCAACGGTAAAGAGGCGATCGATCAGGCCCTGGCCCTCAAGCCGGACGTGATCACCATGGACTACGAGATGCCGATGATGGATGGCATCACGGCCGTGCGGCACATCATGCAGCGCTGCCCGACCCCGGTGTTGATGTTCTCCTCGCTGACGCACGAAGGCGCCCGGGTCACCCTGGATGCGCTGGATGCCGGCGCGGTGGATTTCCTGCCGAAGAATTTCGAAGACATCTCCCGCAATCCGGAGAAGGTCAAGCAACTGCTGTGCGAGAAGGTGCACAGCATCTCGCGCAGCAACCGTCGTTTCAGTGCCTACAGTGCGCCGGCGCCTGCCGCTGCACCTACGCCTGCACCGATTCCGGCAGCAGCGCCGTCGAGCTTTGGCAGCCACAGCGCTCCGGCCCGTCCGGCTCCTGCGCCTGCACCGACTCGCGCGCCAGCGGCCAGCGCTTCGTCGCCAGCGCCGAAACGCAAGAACTACAAGCTCGTGGCGATTGGTACATCGACCGGCGGCCCGGTAGCGCTGCAACGGGTTCTGACTCAATTGCCGGCCAGCTTCCCGGCGCCGATCGTGCTGATCCAGCACATGCCGGCGGCCTTCACCAAGGCCTTCGCCGAACGCCTGGACAAGCTATGCCGCATCAGCGTCAAGGAAGCCGAGGATGGCGACATCCTGCGTCCGGGCCTGGCGCTGCTGGCACCGGGTGGCAAGCAGATGATGATCGACGGCCGAGGCGCAGTGAAAATCTTGCCGGGCGACGAGCGTCTGAACTACAAGCCGTGCGTGGACATCACCTTCGGTTCCGCAGCCAAATCCTACAGCGACAAAGTTCTGGCGGTCGTACTGACCGGCATGGGCGCCGACGGCCGTGAAGGCGCACGCCTGCTCAAGCAGGGCGGCAGCACGGTCTGGGCCCAGGATGAAGCCAGTTGCGTGATCTACGGCATGCCGATGGCCATCGTCAAGGCTGACCTCGCCGATGCGGTGTACAGCCTGGACGATATCGGCAAGCACATCGTCGAGGCGTGCGTCTGATGGATGTTCTAAGCCTTATCGGGATCATCATGGCGTTCGTCGCCATCATTGGCGGCAACTACCTTGAAGGTGGTCACCTCGGCGCGCTGGCCAACGGCCCGGCAGCGCTGATCGTGCTCGGTGGCACCATCGGTGCCGCGCTGCTGCAATCGCCGATGAGCGCGTTCAAGCGCGCCATGCAGATTCTGGCCTGGATCTTTTTTCCGCCGCGGGTGGACCTGGCTGGCGGCATCGACCGCGTGGTCAACTGGAGCCTCACCGCCCGCAAGGAAGGCCTGCTGGGTCTGGAAGGCGTGGCGGATGCCGAGCCCGACGCCTACTCGCGCAAGGGCCTGCAACTGCTGGTCGACGGCGCCGAGCCGGAAGCGATCCGCAGCATCCTCGAAGTGGATTTCTACACTCAGGAAGCCCGCGATGTCGAAGCGGCCAAAGTGTTTGAAAGTATGGGCGGCTACGCGCCGACCATCGGCATCATCGGTGCGGTGATGGGTCTGATCCACGTGATGGGCAACCTGGCCGATCCGTCGCAACTGGGCAACGGTATTGCGGTCGCGTTCGTTGCCACCATCTACGGTGTGGCCAGTGCCAACCTGATCCTGTTGCCGGTGGCTGCCAAGCTCAAGTCAATCGCGTTGCGACAGTCGCGTTATCGCGAAATGTTGTTGGAAGGGATCTTGTCGATCGCTGAAGGTGAAAACCCACGCTCCATCGAGTTGAAGCTCCAGGGCTTCATGGATTAAGGGACTGACCTCATGGCACGTCGTCGCCAGCATGAAGAGCACGTAAACCATGAACGTTGGCTGGTTTCCTACGCCGACTTCATCACCTTGCTCTTTGCCTTTTTCGTGGTGATGTACTCCATCTCGTCGATCAACGAAGGCAAGTACAAGATCATCTCCGAAGCGCTGATCGGGGTCTTCACCGACTCCGACCGCTCGCTCAAGCCGATCCCGATCGGTGAAGAACGACCGAAGACCGTGACCCCGGCCAAGCCGCTGGTCAAGGACGCCGAACAGGTCGACGCCGGCATCGCCGGGGCCAGCGATCCGCTGAAAAGCATCGCCGATGACATCAGCGCCGCGTTCGGTGATCTGATCTCCTCGAACCAGATGACCGTGCGCGGAAACGAGCTGTGGGTCGAGATCGAACTCAACTCCAGCCTGTTGTTCGGCAGCGGTGATGCGATGCCGAGCGACATCGCGTTCAACATCATCGACAAGGTCGCGGCGATCCTCAAACCGTTCGACAACCCGATCCACGTCGAAGGTTTCACCGACGATCAACCGATCCGCACCGCGCAGTACCCGACCAACTGGGAACTGTCCTCGGCGCGTTCGGCGAGCATCGTGCGCATGCTGGCCATGCAGGGTGTGAACCCTGGCCGCATGGCCTCGGTGGGCTACGGCGAATTCCAGCCGGTGGCCAACAACGCCACCGCTGAAGGCCGGGCGAAGAACCGTCGTGTGGTGCTGGTGGTGTCGCGCAATCTCGATGTGCGCCGCAGCCTGACCGGCACCGGAACCGCCCATGCGCAACCGGATGCCGCGTTGAAGCGTGCTGGCACACAAACTGCACCGACCCCGGTCAAGACGCCGGGACGCGAGAGTGCCGTCAATTCTCCGTCGCCCGCATTAATACGCTGAACCATGTCTCGGCCGAGTATCCCGGCCGGGAGGAACGATCTGAATGAGAGTCTGGGCAGTCGCCAATCAAAAGGGTGGTGTTGGTAAAACCACTTCTTCCATCGCTTTAGCCGGTTTGCTGGCAGAGGCGGGCAAGCGCGTGGTCGTGGTCGATCTCGACCCGCACGGCTCGATGACCAGCTATTTCGGTTACGACCCCGACAGCCTGGAACACAGTAACTACGACCTGTTTCTGCACAAGGGCAGCGTGCCGCAAGGCCTGCCGGGCCAGTTGCTGCTGTCGACCAGTGATGAACGCATTTCCCTGTTGCCGTCGAGCACTGCGCTGGCCACCCTCGAGCGCCAGTCGCCGGGGCAGAGTGGCCTGGGCCTGGTGATCGCCAAGAGTCTGGCGCAGCTGTGGCAGGACTTCGATTACGCGATCATCGACAGCCCGCCGTTGCTCGGCGTGCTGATGGTCAACGCCCTGGCCGCCAGTCAACAACTGGTGATCCCGGTGCAGACCGAACACCTGGCCGTCAAGGGCCTGGAGCGCATGGTCAACACCCTGGCGATGATCAACCGCTCGCGCAAACAGGCGCTGCCGTTCAGCATCGTGCCGACCCTGTTCGACCGCCGTACCCAGGCGTCGATGGGCACCTTGCGCGTGCTGCGCGACAAATTCCCCGACGAGATCTGGCAGGGTTACATCCCGGTCGATACCCGTCTGCGCGACGCCAGTCGTGCCGGTGTCACCCCTTCGCAGTTCGACGGCAAGAGCCGTGGCGTGCTGGCCTACCGCGCGCTGCTCAAGCATCTGCTGGCGCAGCAACTTGTTCCGCAGGTGGCTTGAGCATGAATCGGCCGATCAAGCTGACGTCGAAGCCGCAACTGGCGCTGCAGTCCTATCTGGACGGCTTGCTGCAGGAAGTGACGGACGAGGTCGAGCAGGAAATCGTGGCGCCGGTCGAGGTGGTCGAGACCGCTGCGGCGCTCGATGAATTCCAGGCCGCCGTGCTTGAAGAGCAGGCCCGGGATGCGCAAAAAGCCGCCCGGCCGGTCGCCCCGGTTGCAGCGCCTGCCGCTGTGGTAGCCAAAGCGCCTGCGACCCTGATCAAAGAGCCTGAGCCGGTGCGTGTGGTATCGACACTGGCACCGCTGCTGCAAACACAACTTCTGCAAACGCCTCCGGTTCCGGCGGCGCCAGAACCCGAGCCTGTAGCGCCTGCGCCAGCCCCGGTCGAACCGACCCTGGTTGCGCCGCTGGTCGAAGTGCATCTGCCGCCCAGCAACACGCCGCCACCGGTAGAGACTGATGGCCGTCCGGCCTGGGCTTCGGAAGCCTTCGAATGCCTGCTGTTCGACGTCGCCGGGTTGACCCTGGCCGTGCCGCTGGTGTGCCTGGGCTCGATCTATTCGCTGGCCGGCCATGAGCTGACGCCGCTGTTCGGTCAGCCGGAATGGTTCCTCGGAATCCTGCCAAGTCAGGCCGGGAATCTGAAGGTGCTGGACACCGCACGCTGGGTCATGCCGGATCGCTACCGCGATGATTTCCGTCAGGGCCTGCAGTACGTGATTTCGGTGCAGGGTTACGAGTGGGGCCTGGCGGTGCATCAGGTCAGTCGCTCGTTGCGCCTGGATCCGAATGAAATCAAATGGAGAAGTCACCGGGGTCAGCGGCCATGGCTCGCCGGCACGGTGATTGAACACATGTGCGCCTTGCTCGATGTTTCCGCTCTGGCCGAGTTGATCGCCAGCGGTGGGGCAAAGCACATGTCCGGCAGTAAGCCGAACCACAAACCGACATAACACTTACATAACAGACATGTACCGGCATTCACCGCCGGCACACGAGACACACACCGCCATTGCGGTATTTCGAGGGGCTAGGGTATGAACGACAAGGCTACGGCGGCAAAGGGTTCCGAAGATCCGATCCTGCAATGGGTGACCTTCAAGCTGGACAACGAAACCTACGGCATCAACGTGATGCGCGTTCAGGAAGTCCTGCGCTACACCGAGATCGCTCCGGTTCCGGGTGCGCCAAGCTACGTGCTGGGCATCATCAACCTGCGCGGCAACGTGGTGACCGTGATCGATACCCGTCAGCGCTTCGGCCTGATGAGCGGTGAGATCAGCGACAACACCCGTATCGTCATCATCGAAGCCGACAAGCAAGTCGTGGGCATCATGGTCGACAGCGTGGCCGAAGTGGTTTACCTGCGTCAGTCGGAAATCGAGACCGCACCGAACGTCGGTAACGAAGAGTCGGCCAAGTTCATCCAGGGCGTGTGCAACAAGAACAACGAGTTGCTGATCCTGGTCGAGCTGGACAAGATGATGAGCGAAGAAGAATGGTCGGAACTGGAGAACATCTGATTGATTCTCGAGGTAGCGGTCATTGTCCTGTTCCTGTTCTGGGCGGGCACGCTGGCAATGTTTCTGGCGTACATCAAGGCGCAGCGCGTAATCGCTGCGCAACAGGCCCAGGGCGATGCGCTGCGTGATCAGCGCATCAAGGACCTGGCCAAGCGTGTCGACGATTACCAGAACGGCAACGTGCGCATGGGCGAAGCCCTGCACGAGCTGCGCTCGGTGGTCGGTCCGATCCCGGACAAACTCGCCCAGCTCGAACAGCGCGATCCTTCCAGCCTGTCGTTCGCCCAAGCGGCGAAACTGGTCGGGATGGGCGCGAGTGTCGATGAGCTGACCCAGTCCTGCGGGTTGACCCAGGCTGAGGCGGAGTTGATGCGCAAGCTGCATAAAAGCTGAAGCAAAGACCAGATCAAAAGATCGCAGCCTTCGGCAGCGCCTACAGAGGTGTTCGATCCCTGTAGGCGCTGACGAACGCTGCGATTTTTTTTCGTCATCTCGTTATCGCCATGATTGAGTGCCAGGCCCCTTCCTGGTCAAGGCGCAACCTTCCTTGAGTAAGCGATCCGTCGGTAGAGTGCTTTTTGTTCGCCGGTGCCACCTTTGTGTGCGTCACCCCAAGCCACTACTCTTGCATCCTCCCTCAGTGCGACGAATGTTCGAGTCCCTCCATAGACAGCCCGTACGTTTTGAAGCAGAGGAGCAACGTTGCTGCTGTCACCGCCTGCCTCAGGGTCTCCCCAGGCGACGGCTTCCCCGTTGCTGCGTAAGGCGACGGCTGCCTCATGATTGGTACTTATCCCCACCACATCTGTCAGCGCTTTGATCGTATCCGGCACGTTGGCAGCCGCGCCGGCTCCCCATGCATCCACCTGACCATTGGCGCGCAGTACCACAAAACCATCCGATGTCGGACTAAAATGCACGATGTCTCTGTATTCAGTAATGGGGGCGGGAGGCGTATCCCAGGTGAAGTCTCCCCAGCCATCAACTTGGCCACTCGCCTGACGTACTGCGAATGCACCCGCATTACCCTGTATATCGACAATGTCCCTCAACCCGGCAATACGTTCAGGCATGGGGGCAATACGGCCCCAGACGGCAACACTTCCGTCATCGCGGCGCAGGGCGTAAGCGAAGCCGCTGCTTGCCAATTGAACGACACCGCTCATCTTGCCGATGTCATCAGGCAAAGCACCGCCATAATCCGGGTGGCCCCAAGTCACCACGTGACCATTCTTGCGTATGGCTGCAAATGCAAACTCTGATCCCTGGACATGCACAATGTCGGAGAGTCGGGCAATCCTGTCTGGAAGATCCCCTCCCGTTTCCTTTAATCCCCATGTCACGAGATTTCCCGTGGACAGGAGTGCCGCAAATGCATAGGCCCCTCCGTACAGAGCGACAATGTCGGTTCGCTTTGCAATCTCCTCGGGGACGCAGGAGCTGGGATTTCCAGCGCTGCCCCAGGCCAGGACGTTCCCTTTTGCGCGCCTGACCGCAAAAGCGGCCATGGAAGATGCCACTTCGCGAATATCCCTGAGGCAGGCCAGTCGGGGAGGCAAATTACCGCCATTTTCCCCCCAGCCCCATGCGTGCAGTTTTTGATCATTACGAAGAGCGCACAGGGCAGGGAAGTTGCCAATGATGTTCGAACGGGAGAGGACCAGCCTCTGCTTCCCCGAGGTGACAAGCAGGGGTGTCGAGGGGTTGGTATCAAAGAAATCGATTCCCGTTACAGATTGATCGTGATCTTCGTATTGCCAGACAGCCTCAATTGGCTCAAGGGTCCGGGCGTTCAGAGACACAAGTCTGTAGCTGTTGGAGCGAAAGGTGCCGACCACTCGATGACAGGCGCGTGCGCCCAGAACGAGCAGCTCGTCTTCTGCGACGGGGTTTTGTGGCCCTGTACCATCAACCTTTGCTGATTTTCTGATCATCTCGGGATGCGCCTCCTCAGCCGCTTCTGAGTGACAGGAGATCAGGCATCTAAGCGCTCCAGAGTGCGGGATGTCTACTGTCAGATTTGACAGTGGAGACATAAGGTTGGGGTGTGAGGGCGCGCGATGGCTCAGCGTGCGAGGTAATCATCTCCGCGATCGGTTACATCCTTTTCCGACTCTGCTGCAGGCTGGTCCTGACCTGCTGGAAATTTTCCTTTGAGATTCCAGGCAAACGCGATGATCTCGGCGATCGTGCGGTACAGCTCTTCGGGGATGCTGTCGCCCAGTTCCATCCGCGCCAGCAACTTCACCAGCTCGGCGTTTTCGTAGATCGGCACTTCACAGTCGCGGGCAATCCGCAGGATTTCTTCGGCCAGTTCTTCGTCGCCCTTGGCGGTGAGGGTCGGGGCGTGGTTGCCGTCGTATTTGAGGGCGATGGCCTGGCGTGGAGCGGTGGTGTCATTCATGCGGTTTCATCGACCCAGCGGTGTTCGAGGCGGGTTTGGATGCCTTGCGGCGGGGTGCCGAGGTGGCAGTCGAGGTCGCCGACGTTCAGCCCGGAATCCAGCAGACGCTGGCGCAGTGCGCTCAGGTTGTTTTCGATCAGGCTCGCGGTGTACGGCCGCTCGGCCCACAACTGGCTGGACAGGCTGCCGCTGATCAATTGCGCCTGAATCTGCATCGGCCCCAGCGGTTCCATGTCGAACGCCAGATCGACGCGCCACAGTTGCTGCTTCGGTTCGCGCTCATCGCGGCGCTGTTCGTTCGCTTCCTGTTTCTCCGGCGCTTCTTCGCGCTGGAACTTGACCTGCAACGGCACGATGTCCTGCAGGTTGCGCATCGGGATTTCCAGTTGCCAGGTGCTGAGCAGACGGCCGTCGTCGGTCACGCCGGTCTGTTCCAGACTCGACAGCTGATGACTTTGCAGGCGCGACACGGCAGCCGCAGCGAGGCGCAGCAAATGCTCCAGATCGCCTTCGCCTTCCAGGCTTTGCAGCAGTCGGTCGGGCAGCGGGAAACTGCTCGGCACCGGTTTCGCGCTGACCTGACCGAGCATGCCGAGGGCGTTGCGCACGAAGCTTGGTAGCGCCTGGGCCAGCGTGTTGGCGGCGATGATCGCGTTCAGGTTTGTGTTGCCGGGCAGGCCGGGGGTGAGCTGGGCGATCAGCTTGAGCAGATCGGCTTTCAGGTCCGGGGCCAGCGTCGGGTTCTGCCCGGTCAACAGCTTGGCCTCGAGGAACACGCCGCTGTTGGCCAGCGCCTGGGCCAGACCTTTCGGTGTGCTCAGTTGCTGCACGTCCGGAAGATTGGCGAGCAGTTTGTCCACGGCGGCGCGCAAATCCTGGGAGGTCTGATCGGTGGCGGGGGGCAGGCTCTGGAGCATTTTCAGCAAGCCGTCGAGCGAGCCCTGACGGCTTTGTTGACTGACCAATTGCTGGCTGACCGCCAGTTGTTCCTGGCGATTGCTCAGCGGCAGGAACTTCAGGGTCTGCGAGTCCTGCACCAGCGCCGACAGCAGGGTGCCGATGCGCAGCGGTTGCGGGCTGTCGATGCTCAGGGTGGTGCCGCTCAACGCGGTGTTGAGCAGGCTGACCATCGAGCGGTACACCGTCGGTTGTCCCGGTACCTGCGGCAAGACCTGAGCCGTCAGTACCTTGCCTTGCAGCAGCGTGCCTACCGGCAGTTGCGCGGTGTCGATGCGGGTGAGGGTGGCGACGCTGCTGGCGATGGCCTGTTGCACGGTGATCGCCAGATTGCCCGCCGACGGCTGGGTGATCGCCAGGCTGGTGCCCTGAGGCAGCGGCAGATTGCTGGTCGCCTGCACGGTGGTTTGACGACCGCTGTCCAGTGTCACCTTGAGCAGCAACTCAAAGGTCTGATCCGCCTGCTTGAGTGACAACACCTCGGCCTTGGCGCTCTGGCCAGCGGCAATCAGCCCGTCGACCGGCGTCAGCAACTTCAGCAGCTCACCCGCCTGCGGGCGAACGGTCGCCGGGGTGGTGGGCGGGAGCGGGAGGATGTTCATTTCGCCTGTCATACGCGGACACAACCTGAGGAAAATGCACTCGGGAGAGCGGGGGGCGCCATGTATAATGCCGCCCGTCCTTCCATTCGTTCAAAAAACATAGCAATTGTTTGACGCAGCTCTCTGGATTGAGCCGTCATTGCATTTATGCTGCAACTCTTTAACGGCCGCGCCAGAGCCGACTTGAACCGTATAAGGCCCGTGAACCCTTGACCAGTCCTGTCCTGCAAACCGTTGCCCTCGCGTGTGAGCGTGATCTCAGACTGCTCTTCGACAATCTCGAATTGAGACTGGCCAGTGGCGATATGGTGCAGATCAGCGGCCCCAACGGCAGCGGCAAGACCAGTTTGCTGCGTTTGCTGGCCGGTCTGATGCAGCCGACCGACGGTCAGGTGCTGCTCAACGGCAAGCCGCTAGGCGAGCAACGCAGCGAGCTGGCGCGCAATCTGTTGTGGATCGGCCATGCTGCCGGGATCAAGGACTTGCTCACCCCGGAAGAAAACCTCACCTGGCTCTGCGCCCTGCATCAACCCGCCGAACGCGACGCGATCTGGCAGGCCCTGGCGGCGGTTGGATTGCGCGGTTTCGAGGATGTTCCCTGCCACAGTCTGTCCGCCGGCCAGCAGCGCCGAGTGGCGCTGGCGCGGTTGTATCTCGATAGCCCGCCGTTGTGGATTCTCGACGAACCGTTCACCGCGCTGGACAAGCAGGGCGTGGCACAGCTTGAAGAACACCTGGCCGGGCACTGCGAACGGGGCGGCCTGGTGGTGCTCACCACCCACCACACGCTGAGCCGTATGCCGGCCGGTTATCGCGACATCGATCTGGGGAATTGGGCGGTATGAGTGTGTTCGGCCTGCTGGTTGCCCGTGAATCCCGACTGCTGTTCCGCCGCCCGGCGGAGCTGGCCAATCCGCTGATTTTCTTCGCTATCGTCATCGCGCTGTTCCCGCTGGCCGTCGGACCGGAAACTCAAGTATTGCAAAACTTGTCTCCGGGGTTAGTCTGGGTGGCGGCACTTTTGTCGGTCCTGCTCTCGCTGGACGGGCTTTTCCGCAGTGATTTCGAAGATGGCTCCCTTGAACAGTGGGTCCTTTCGCCGCACCCCCTGCCACTTCTGGTATTGGCCAAGGTGCTGGCACACTGGCTTTTTTCCGGGCTGGCACTGGTTTTGCTCTCGCCGTTACTGGCGTTGATGCTCGGGTTGCCGGCTGCGTGTCTGCCGGTATTGCTGCTTTCGTTGTTGCTGGGAACACCGGTGCTGAGCTTGCTCGGTGCGGTGGGCGCGGCGCTGACGGTCGGTCTGAAGCGCGGTGGCCTGTTGCTGGCGCTGCTGATTCTGCCGTTGTACATCCCGGTGTTGATCCTGGGCAGTGGCGCCTTGCAGGCGGCGTTGCAGGGCATGCCGGCGCTTGGTTATCTGTTGTGGCTTGGCAGCCTGACCGCCCTGGCAATAACCCTGACACCTTTTGCAATAGCGGCTGGCCTGAAGATCAGCGTCGGCGAATAATGAGGTCTGGTTAAAATTTAACCAGCAAAGACCCTGAGACTGCTCACACCGATGAGCGGCACCCGTGATGGAAACAGTATGAACTGGACCTGGTTTCACAAGCTCGGCTCGCCCAAGTGGTTCTACGGCATCAGCAGCAAGTTCCTGCCGTGGTTGAGCCTCGCCGCGTTGTTGCTGATCTGCGTTGGCGTCATCTGGGGCCTGGCCTTCGCGCCGCCGGACTATCAGCAAGGCAACAGCTTTCGCATCATCTATATCCACGTACCCGCCGCGATGCTCGCTCAGTCGATCTACGTGATGCTGGCGGTGTGCGGGGTGGTCGGGCTGGTGTGGAAGATGAAACTGGCCGACGTCGCCCTGCAATGCGCCGCACCGATCGGCGCGTGGATGACCGCCGTGGCGCTGGTCACCGGGGCGATCTGGGGCAAGCCGACCTGGGGTTCGTGGTGGGTCTGGGACGCGCGCCTGACCTCGATGCTGATTCTGCTGTTTCTGTATTTCGGCGTGATCGCCCTGGGCAACGCCATCAGCAATCGCGACAGCGCCGCCAAGGCCTGCGCGGTGCTGGCCATCGTCGGTGTGATCAACATTCCGATCATCAAATACTCGGTGGAGTGGTGGAACACCCTGCATCAGGGCGCGACCTTCACCCTCACCGAAAAACCGGCGATGCCCGTCGAGATGTGGCTGCCGCTGCTGCTGACGGTGCTGGGTTTCTACTGTTTCTTCGGCGCCGTGCTGTTGCTGCGCATGCGCCTTGAAGTGCTCAAGCGCGAAGCCCGCGCCAGTTGGGTGAAAGAAGAAGTGCAGAACAGCCTGGAGGCCGCTCGATGAGTTTCGCGTCATTCGGCGACTTCCTCGCCATGGGCCATCACGGCCTGTACGTCTGGTCGGCCTACGGCATCTGTCTGGCGGTACTGATCCTCAACGTGGCGGCGCCGATCGCGGCCCGCAAGCGTTATCTGCAACAAGAGGCGCGTCGTCTGCGCCGGGAGAACGGCAAGTGAATCCGCTGCGTAAAAAGCGTCTGATCACCATCCTGGCAATTCTGGTCGGGGTCGGCGCTGCCGTCGGCCTGGCCCTGAGCGCCCTGCAGCAGAACATCAACCTGTTTTACACGCCGACCCAGATCGCCAACGGCGAAGCGCCGCAGGACACCCGCATCCGCGCCGGCGGCATGGTCGAGAAGGGCTCGCTGCAACGCTCCACGGACTCGCTGGACGTCAAATTCGTGGTCACTGACTTCAATAAGTCCGTGACCATCACCTACCGTGGAATCCTGCCGGATCTGTTCCGTGAAGGGCAGGGCATCGTCGCACTGGGCAAGCTCAATGCTGACGGCGTGGTGGTGGCCGATGAAGTGCTGGCCAAGCACGACGAGAAATACATGCCGCCTGAAGTGACCAAAGCCCTGAAGGACAGCGGTCAATCCGCGCCAACCCCTGCGAAGGAGGGTTGATCGATGACATCCAGCATTTTCATTCCTGAGTTGGGCCATCTGGCCATGATCCTCGCGCTGTGTTTTGCGCTGGTGCAGGCCGTGGTGCCGTTGCTCGGTGCCTGGCGCGGCGATCGTCTGTGGATGGGCCTCGCTCAACCGGCGGCGTGGGGCCAGTTCGCGTTCCTGCTGTTCGCCTTCGGTTGTCTGACCTACGCCTTCATGACCGACGATTTCTCCGTGGCTTACGTCGCGATGAACTCCAACAGCGCGCTGCCGTGGTACTACAAGTTCAGCGCGGTGTGGGGCGCCCACGAAGGGTCGCTGCTGCTGTGGGCGCTGATCCTCGGCGGCTGGACCTTCGCGGTGTCGGTGTTCTCGCGGCAGTTGCCGCAAGTCATGCTCGCTCGCGTGCTGGCGGTGATGGGCATGATCAGCACCGGTTTTCTGCTGTTCCTGATCCTCACCTCGAACCCGTTTTCGCGGATCCTGCCGCAGATCCCGGCCGACGGTCGTGACCTCAATCCGCTGCTGCAGGACATCGGCCTGATCGTCCATCCGCCGATGCTCTACATGGGTTACGTCGGTTTCTCGGTGGCGTTTGCTTTCGCCATCGCCGCATTGCTGGGCGGTCGTCTCGATGCGGCGTGGGCGCGTTGGTCGCGTCCGTGGACCATCGTCGCCTGGGCTTTCCTCGGCATCGGCATCACCCTCGGTTCGTGGTGGGCTTACTACGAACTCGGCTGGGGCGGCTGGTGGTTCTGGGACCCGGTGGAAAACGCCTCGTTCATGCCATGGCTGGTGGGCACGGCGCTGATTCACTCGCTGGCGGTCACCGAAAAACGTGGCGTGTTCAAGAGCTGGACGGTGTTGCTGGCGATTGCCGCGTTCTCCCTGAGCCTGCTCGGCACTTTCCTGGTGCGTTCCGGCGTGCTGACCTCGGTGCACGCGTTTGCCTCCGATCCCGAGCGCGGCGTGTTCATCCTGATCTTCCTGCTTTTTGTGGTCGGTGGTTCGCTGACCCTGTTTGCATTGCGAGCGCCGGTGGTCAAGAGCCAGGTCGGCTTCAACCTGTGGTCGCGGGAAACCCTGCTGCTGGGTAACAACCTGGTGCTGGTAGTGGCGGCGTCGATGATCCTGCTTGGCACGCTGTACCCGCTGATTCTTGATGCGATCAGCGGCGCCAAGCTGTCGGTCGGCCCGCCGTACTTCAACGCGCTGTTCATTCCGTTGATGGCGCTGTTGATGCTGGTGATGGCTGTCGGTGTGATCGTGCGCTGGAAGGACACCCCGGTGAAATGGCTGGTCAGCATGCTGACTCCGGTGCTGCTCGGCAGCGTGGCGCTGGCGGTGGTGGCCGGTGTCGCTTACGGCGATTTCAACTGGGCGGTGATCGCGACGTTCCTGCTTGCGGCCTGGGTGTTGCTGGCCGGTGTGCGCGATATCTTCGACAAGACCCGCCACAAAGGTCTGATCAAAGGCCTGCCGACCCTGACCCGCAGCTACTGGGGCATGCAGATCGCGCATCTGGGCATCGCCGTCTGTGCGCTGGGCGTGGTGTTGTCGAGCCAGAACAGTGCCGAACGTGACCTGCGCCTGGCGCCGGGCGAGTCGATGGATCTGGCCGGTTATCAGTTCGTGTTTGAAGGCGCCAAGCACTTCGAAGGCCCGAACTTCACTTCCGACAAGGGCACCGTCCGGGTGATCCGCAACGGTCAGGAAGTCAGCGTGCTGCACCCGGAAAAACGCCTGTACACCGTGCAGAACTCGGTGATGACCGAAGCCGGGATCGACGCCGGTTTCACCCGTGACCTCTACGTCGCTTTGGGTGAACCGCTGGGCGATGGCGCCTGGGCAGTGCGGGTCCACGTCAAACCGTTCGTGCGCTGGATCTGGTTCGGCGGTCTGCTGACCGGTTTCGGTGGTTTGCTGGCGGCGCTGGATCGGCGTTATCGAGTGAAGGTCAAAGCCAAAGTGCGTGAAGCGCTGGGCATGGAAGGAGCCGCTGCATGAGACGTTGGTTGATGCTGGTGCCATTGGCGATTTTCCTGCTGGTGGCCGTATTCCTTTATCGCGGTCTGTACCTGGATCCGGCGGAGCTGCCGTCGGCGATGATCGGCAAACCATTCCCGGAGTTTTCCCTGCCGGCGGTGCAGGGCGACAAGACTCTGACCAAGGCTGACATCCTCGGCAAACCGGCACTGGTCAACGTCTGGGGCACCTGGTGCATTTCCTGCCGGGTCGAGCACCCGGTGCTGAACAAACTCGCCGAGCGCGGCGTAGTGATCTACGGGATCAACTACAAGGACACCAACGCCGATGCGCTGAAGTGGCTGGCCGAATTCCACAACCCTTATCAACTGGACATCCGTGACGATGAGGGCTCGCTGGGCTTGAATCTGGGTGTCTACGGCGCACCGGAAACCTTCTTCATCGACGCCAAGGGCATCATCCGCGATAAGTACGTCGGCGTGATCGACGAGCAGGTCTGGCGGGAAAAACTGGCGGCCAAGTATCAGGCACTGGTTGACGAGGCCAAGCCATGAAGCGCTTTTTAGCGGCCATGGTGCTGGGCTTGAGCCTGGCCGGTGTGGCCCACGCCGCCATCGACACCTACGAGTTCGCCAAAGAAGGCGATCGCGAGCGTTTCCGCGAGCTGACCAAGGAACTGCGCTGCCCCAAGTGCCAGAACCAGGACATCGCCGATTCCAACGCACCGATTGCCGCCGACCTGCGCAAAGAGATTTTCCGCATGCTCGGCGAGGGCAAGGACAATCAGCAGATCATCGACTTCATGGTCGATCGCTACGGTGATTTCGTCCGCTACAAACCGGCGCTCAATGCCAAGACCGCTTTGCTCTGGTTCGGCCCGGCCGGTCTGCTGCTGGGTGGGTTCGTGGTGATTGCCGTGATCGTCCGCCGCCGTCGCGGGCAACGCGCCGAGACGCCGCAATCGCTGTCCCCTGAAGAGCGTCAGCGCCTCGACCAACTGTTGGATAAAAACCAAGAATGATTGATTTCTGGCTTGCCGCAGGGCTGTTGCTTCTGGTCGCCCTGAGTTTTCTGCTGATCCCTGTCCTGCGCGAACGTCGCGCCCAGCGTGAAGAGGATCGAACCGCTCTCAACGTCGCCCTGTATCAGGAACGCGTCGCCGAACTGCAATCGCAGCAGGCCGAAGGCGTTCTCGACGCCGCACAAATGGACAGCGGCCGCGCCGAAGCCGCCCGTGAATTGCTGGCCGACACCGAAGGCGTGGCGCCGGCGCGGGTTTCGCGTTTGGGCAAGCCTTTGCCATTGCTGGCAGCGGTGCTGGTGCCGGTGTTGGGCCTCGGTCTGTACTTGCACTTTGGCGCGAGCGACAAGGTCGAACTGACCCGCGAGTTCGCCCAGGCGCCACAGTCGATGGAAGAGATGACCCAACGTCTGGAGCGCGCAGTCGCAGCACAACCGGATTCGGCTGAAGGCGTGTACTTCCTCGGTCGCACTTACATGGCTCAGGATCGCCCGGCGGACGCGGCGAAGATGTTCGAACGCGCGGTCAATCTCGCCGGTCGTCAGCCGGAACTGCTCGGCCAGTGGGCGCAGGCCCAATATTTCGCCGACAACAAGAAATGGTCGGACAAGGTTCAGGCCTTGACCGATGAAGCGCTGAAAGCCGATCCGAAAGAAGTCACCAGTCTCGGCCTGCTGGGCATCGCCGCGTTCGAAGGCGAGCGTTATCAGGAAGCCATCGACTACTGGAACCGTCTGCTGGCGCAACTGCCGCCGCAGGACAAATCCCGCGAGGCCCTGCAGGGCGGCATCACCCGCGCCACCGAGAAACTGCAGGCCAGCGGCGGCAAGGTCGCCCAGGCACCGGCGGCGAAAGCGGCGGCGTTGTTGAAAGTGCGTGTGGATCTGGCCAGCGAGCTCAAAGCCAAGGTGCAACCGGGCGACAGCGTGTTCATTTTTGCCCGGGCCACCTCGGGCCCGCCGGCGCCGTTGGCGGCCAAGCGTCTGACCGTCGCCGACCTGCCGGTGACCGTCGAACTGGGCGATGCCGACGCAATGATGCCGCAATTGAAACTGTCGAACTTCCCCGAAGTCCAACTGGTTGCGCGCATCTCCCGTGCCGGTCAGCCGACCGCCGGTGAGTGGGTCGGTCGCAGCGGGCCTCTGCCCAGCAGCACCACCGCGCCGCAGACACTGACCATCGACAGCCCGGACAAATAGCCGGACACAACAGGAAAGCACCGCCATGAACGCCATCGCCCGAATCACAGTCCTCACACTGGCCCTGGGCTTGAGCGCATGTGCGGTGCAACGACCGGAGCCGACCACACGGCTGCCGCCGATCCCGCCGTCACAACCCGGCCCGACCCCGTCAACCACCCCGACGCCGAGCAAACCGGGCATCCCGGCCAAACCCGCCAAACCCGTCCCGCGCACCTCCGCCAGCTTCGCCCCGCCCCCGGGCGGCAACAGCCACTGGGACCAGAAACTGGGCGTGTACGTACTCGACGACCAGACCAACACCTTCTACCGCCAGCGCACCTACTACCGCTGGAACAACGGCTGGAGCCGCTCGATCAGCCCCAACGGCCCGTGGGAAGAAACCAACATTCACGGCGTACCGGCGGGACTGGGCAAGCAGTTCGGGGAGTAATGAAAAACGGCGATCTCAGGATCGCCGTTTTGCTGTCTGGGGTGATGAGCAATGCCTCACTCGTATCCTGTCCTCAACGCCTGAGCTTGCTCTGCGAGAAGCGCCATTGCCTGCTCGCTGGGGCAGTGCATCAATCACATGCTGCAAAACAACCGAACGTCGTGCTGCGAATTTCTGTGCTTGAGTAAAGATAACTCTAGGGTTACTTTTGTTAAGCCGAAGCAAGGAGGCGGTTGGTGCAGAGCAGGCTATTGATCAAGGAGCTGGAGGAGGCAGGCTGGACGCTGGACCGGATAACCGGCAGCCACCACATCTTCACGCACCGTTACAACCCACACACGATTCCCGTCCCGCATCCGAAAAAGGATTTGCCGGTCGGGACGGTCAAGAGCATCAGGAGGCGTGCCGGGTTGTACAACCCGCCAGCCAGTTACAGAGGAGATCCGTAATGCAATACCCAATCTGCATCGAGTGGGGTGACGAGAACACCGCCATCGGTATTCAGATCCCCGATATTCCCGGCGCGGTAACGGCCGGGGATACGTTTGAGGATGCCTACAACGCAGCCGTCGAGATTGCCCACATCATGCTGCAGGAAATCGCGGCGGGTGGTGATTCGATTCCGATGCCGACCTCGGCGGCGACCCATCGCAACAATCCGGAATTTGCCGATATGGGCTGGGGCATGCTGGAGCTGGACATCTCGCCGTACATGGGCAAGACCGAAAAGGTCAACGTGACGTTGCCGGGCTATGTCATCCAGCGCATTGACCGCTATGTGCGTGAGCACAATGTCAAGAGCCGCTCTTCCTTTCTGGCGGATGCCGCCATGGAAAAACTGGTCCGGCATTGAGCATCAGGGACTGTCGGATCAGCGATCCGGCAGTGCTTTCAGATTCTAGGCCGTTGCCAGAACAGGCTTCTGCGAAGCACTCAAAAACCGCACCAGCGCCAGCAGCGGGAACGCGCTGCCGACAATCACGATCCACAACCAGCCACCATGCTCGTATACCGCACTGGCCACCGACGAGCCGAAGGCGCCGCCGACGAAGATGCTGGTCATGTACAGCGCGTTGAGGCGGCCGCGGCTTTTGGCGTCGAGGGAGTAGACCGCGCGCTGGCCGAGCACCATGTTCATCTGTACGCAGAAGTCGAGCACCACACCGGTCACGGCCAGGCCGATCACGCTGTAGGCCGGGTGGATGAAGGCGGGCAGGAAGCTCAGGCTGGCGAACAGCATGGCCAGCAACGAAGCGATGCGGGTGTGGCCGGCGTCGGCCAGACGTCCGCTGATCGGAGCGGCGATGGCACCGATGGCGCCGACCAGGGCGAAGATCGCGATTTCACTCTGGGACAGGCCATGGTTGCGCGCCAGTTCCAGCGGCACGGCGGTCCAGAACAGGCTGAACGTGGCGAACATGCAGGCTTGGTAGAACGCCCGCTGACGCAGCACCGGTTGTTTGCGCAGCAGCGTCCACAACGATCCGAGTAATTGGCCGTAGGAGGCGCTGTGATCCGGCTGGCGCTTGGGCACAGTCAGCGCCAAAACCACGCTGATCGCTGCCATCAAGCCTGCCGCGATCATGAACATCGCCCGCCAGCCGAGGTGGTCGGCGACCACGCTCGACACTGGCCGCGCCAGCAGAATCCCCAGCAGCAGACCGCCCATGATCCCGCCGACCACCCGGCCACGGGATTCTTCCGGCGCCAGATGCGCCGCCAATGGAATCAGCACCTGCACCGACACCGAGCTGAAGCCCACCAGCAACGAAATCAGCAGGAACACATTCGGTTGATCGGTAAACGCCGCACCCAGCAGGCTGGCAATTGCCACCACGGTGGTGATGATCATCAGACGGCGGTTTTCCAGCAGATCCGCCAGCGGCACCAGAAAGAACAGGCCCAGCGCATAGCCGATCTGGGTCAGCGACACGATGAAACTGGCCATGGTGTCGCTCAGGCCGATGTCCGGCGCGATCAAGCCGATGATCGGCTGGGCGTAGTAGATGTTGGCAACGATGGCGCCGCAGCAGAAAGCGAACAGCAGAACCATGCCTCGGGTCATTGCGTGAGTTGTGGCGGTCATAGGGTTTCTCGATCCAGCGAAAAGGAATGCGGTGAGGCTAAGGTACGGGCCGAGCCGTCAGTAGAGGCTTCTGATCGATATCAGTTATTCCGTTGCGGAATGGGTGGCGCCGAACACCCATTGTTCATCGGCGAACCTTGCGTCCGACCGTTGAGCGTCGATGATACATTCACTTACATCTTGTTCGATAGCGTGCTTATGTTGTGACCGGGTTTCAGCATTCATCAACGGAGGATTGCGATGTTTCGTCAGTTGCTTCGCCACACCACAACGATTGCCCTGATCAGTCTGCTCGGCGCCACGGCCGTGCAGGCCGCCGAAGCGCCCGGCATGCGCATGGGCGTGCGCGGCGAAATCACCGGGGTCGGTCCAGACTCGCTCAAGATTCACGTCAACACGGGTGAAAACGTGGTGGTCCAGTTGACCCCGGACACCAAGGTTCGCGCGGTCACCCTGGCCAATATCGAAGACATCAAGCCCGGCAGCTACATCGGCTCGGCCGCCATTCCCCAGGAAGATGGCACGCTCAAGGCGCTGGAGGTTCATGTGTTTCCGCCGGAGCTGGCCGGCAGCGGCGACGGTCATCGGCCGTTCGACCTGGCCAAGGGCAGCAGCATGACCAACGGCAGCGTCGGCGATCTGGTGGTCAGCAACGGCCGGGTCCTGACCGTCAACTACAAGGGCGGTCAGCAGAAGATCCTGGTGCCGGAGGACGTGCCGATCGTCAACCTGACGCCGGGCGATCGCAGCCTGCTCAAGGTCGGGGTGAAGATCGTCACTTTCGTGACCCAGAGCGCGGACGGCACGCTGACCGCGCAATCGATCTCGGCGGGAAAGGATGGCGTGAAGCCACCCATGTAGCCGGCCACAAAAAAGGCGACCTCTTCAGGTCGCCTTCTTCATATCAGCTCACGCCTTACTGGCCGTTGTAGATCTGGTCGAAGATCCCGCCATCGTTGAAGTGGGTCTTCTGCACAGTACGCCAGTCGCCGAAGGTCTTCTCGACCGACAGGAAGTCGACTTTCGGGAAACGGTCGGTGTACTTGGCCAGCACCGCCGGGTCACGTGGACGCAGGTAGTTGGCGGCCGCGATTTCCTGGCCTTCCGGTGACCACAGGAATTTCAGGTATTCCTCGGCAGCGGCGCGGGAGCCTTTCTTCTCGACCACTTTGTCGACCACCGACACCGGCGGCTCGGCTTCAGCGGAGACGCTCGGGTAGATGACTTCGAACTGGTCGCGGCCGAACTCGCGGGCAATCATTTCGGCTTCGTTTTCGAAGGTCACCAGCACGTCGCCGATCTGGTTGGTCATGAACGTGGTAGTCGCGGCGCGGCCCCCGGTATCCAGCACCGGCGCCTGCTTGAACAGCTTGCCGACGAAGTCCTTGGCCTTGTTCTCGTCACCGCCGTTTTTCAGCACATAGCCCCACGCCGACAGGTAGGTGTAGCGGCCGTTGCCCGAGGTTTTCGGGTTCGGCACGATAACCTGCACGCCGTCCTTGAGCAGGTCCGGCCAGTCTTTCAGGGCTTTCGGGTTGCCTTTGCGCACGATGAATACGGTGGCCGAGGTGAACGGCGCGCTGTTGTTCGGCAGACGGGTGACCCAGTCCTTCGGCACCAGTTGGCCGTTGTCGGCCAGGGCATTGATGTCGGTGGCCATGTTCATGGTGATGACGTCAGCCGGCAGGCCGTCGATCACCGAACGGGCTTGCTTGCTCGAACCGCCGAAAGACATCTGCACCGTGATGTTTTCGTTGTGTTCGGCCTGCCAGTGTTTCTGGAACGCAGTGTTGTAGTCCTTGTAGAAATCGCGCATCACGTCGTAGGACACGTTGAGCAGGGTCGGTGCGGCCTGAGCCACGCTGCCGAAGGCAAGACCTGCGGCGAGAAGTGAGGCGCCAAAGAGTTTTTTCACTGCGCATTCCTTGTTCTGTAGGGGTGTTTTTTTACAAAGATGAGGCCATTTGCCAGCGACTATAGCGGGGCACGCATAGTCGTTTAAAGATTAAAAAGAACTTTGCTTATTCTATTTTCTTGAATAACTGATTGCCGCATCGCGAACAGAAGGCGGCGCCGCTTTCATGGCTCTTTTTCTGGCAAACCGGGCAGTCGTGTTGCAACTGTTCACCACGCATCGCATTGGCCAGTTCGGCGGTGAAGATCCCGGTGGGCACGGCGATGATCGAGTAACCGGTGATCATCACCAGCGACGAAATCACCTGGCCCAACGGAGTCTTCGGCACGATGTCGCCGAAGCCGACGGTGGTCAGGGTCACGATAGCCCAATAGATGCCCTTGGGAATGCTGGTGAAACCGTGTTCCGGGCCTTCGATCACGTACATCAACGTACCGAACACCGTTACGAGTGTGCAGACGCTCACCAGAAACACCACGATCTTCTGCTTGCTGCCACGCAGCGCCGACATCAGGTAGTTGGCTTGCTTGAGGTACGGACTGAGTTTGAGGACGCGGAAAATTCGCAGCATCCGGATGATCCGGATAATCAACAGGTACTGCGCATCGCTGTAGTACAGCGCGAGGATGCCCGGCACGATCGCCAGCAGATCCACCAATCCGTAAAAACTGAAGGCATAGCGCAACGGTTTGGGCGAGCAGTACAGACGCAGAATGTATTCGCCGGCAAAGATGATGGTGAACCCCCACTCGATATACGCCAGCACATCGGCGTAATTGCGGTGAACGCTGTCGATGCTGTCGAGCATCACGATCACCAGGCTGGCCAGAATGATCAGCAGCAGAATGCCGTCGAAACGTCGCCCGGCGGGGGTGTCGCTCTGGAAAATCATGACGTAAAGCTGTTCACGCCAGTGCTTGTTACTGTCCATGGATCACGCCTGAATCAAAGATCAGCGCAGCCTAGGTTGATTCTCCCCGTGAGCGCAAGGCGCGCCGCTGATCTGCGGTTGCTGCATCAGGCGAATGCCGGTGCGCAGCAGCCAGCAGGCGAGAATGAACGGTGCAGTGAGGGGCGCCAGACCCAGGGCGCTGAACAGCGGCGCCAACAGCAGCGCCAGGCCGATGCCGAACAGCGGCAGCCACGGTTGCTGGCGCTGGGTGCTGAAGGCGAGGGCGGCAAGTACCGCGTTGTAGCCACCCAGACCGAGCAACGCGACCTGACTGTCGTGGTGCAACAGGCTGGAACCCAGGCCAATCGCCGAAGCCAGCAGCGCCCAGGCAAAGGCCCGGCGATCGGCGATCAGCAAACCGGCAGCGATCAAACCACCGGCCAGCGGATGATCGAGGAACATCACCTGACCGAAACCTTTCAGGGCGGCACCGAGCAGGTTCACGGTGTTCAGTTCAAGCACCGGTGCGGCGGACAAAGGCTCGGCGAAACACAGGAACACCCAGCTCAGCAACACGAACGGCGCGGTGTAGGCGGGCAGGTATTCGGTGAGGCGTGCGCGTTTGAGCCATTGCTGCGTGATCATCGCGCTCAGGCCACCGGCCGCCAGAATCAGCGGCGGCAGCATCGGCGACCAAGGGAAATACAGGCTCAGCAACAGGCCGACCAGCACGCCGTTGTAGCTGAACAGTCCGGCCTGGCGATCCGCCTTGGCGTAGTTGCGCCGTTGCGCGGTGAGCAAACCGGCGACCGCACCGAGCAGCGCGCCGGCGAACAGCACCGGCGCGGTGAATAAAATGGCCAGAAGGCACAGCAGGCCACACAGCGGATGGCGCTGGAGGAAGATTTGACTGAAGCCGTTGAGCAAAGCCTCGGCCCAGTCAGGGCAGTGGGTGTTGAAATGATTGGCAGGCATGTCTGGAGAATCTGGGCAGTAGGAAAATCAAAGGGTCTTGCGTGAAACGGTGGCGAGGGAGCTCGTGCCCGGTGCATGCGGCGTCTCTTGTGGAAACCGTCATGCCGGGCGACGGGAGCACGCTCCCTCGCCACACAGGTGTTGCTTAAATCAATGTTTCGATCCGCAGCGAATTAGTCGACCCCGGCTGCCCGAACGGCACACCCGCGGTGATCAGCAACGTATCGCCACGCTCGGCCATTCCTTGCGCCTGAGCGATTTCCAGCGCGGTCGAGCACACCTCATCCACCTGACGCAGGCGATCATTGACCACCGAATGAATGCCCCACGCCACGCTCAACCGGCGGGCGGTCTGCAGGTTCGGCGTCAGGTTCAGGATCGGCGCTTTCGGCCGCTCCCGCGCCGCACGCAGACTCGATGCGCCGGACTCGCTGTAGTTGACCAGCACCGCCACCGGCAGCACGTTGCTGATCCGGCGGATTGCGCAGCTGATCGCATCGGACACGGTCGCTTCGGCTTTCGGGCGGCTGACGTCGAGTTGGGTCTGGTAGTCCGGACCGTTCTCCACCTGGCGGATGATCTTGCTCATCATCTGCACGGCTTCCAGCGGGTATTCGCCGGACGCGGTTTCCGCCGACAGCATCACCGCATCGGCACCTTCGGCCACGGCGTTGGCGACGTCGGTGACTTCGGCGCGGGTCGGGGCCGGGGAGAAGCGCATCGACTCGAGCATCTGCGTCGCCACCACCACCGGTTTGCCGAGATGACGGCAGGTGGTGATGATGTTTTTCTGGATCTGCGGCACGCTCTCGGCGGGCACTTCCACGCCCAGATCACCGCGTGCCACCATGATCGCGTCGCTCAGTTCGGCGATCTCGCGCAGTTGCTCGACCGCCGACGGCTTCTCGATTTTCGCCATCAGGAACGCCTTGTCGCCGATCAGTTCGCGGGCCTCAAGGATGTCTTGCGGGCGCTGCACGAACGACAGCGCGACCCAGTCCACACCCAGCTCCAGACCGAAGCTCAGGTCGCGACGATCCTTGTTGGTCAGCGGGCTCAGGTCGAGCACCGCTTGCGGCACGTTCACGCCTTTGCGGTCCGACAATTCACCGCCATTGAGCACGGTGGTGTCGATCGCGTCGGAGTATTTGGTGACGACGCGCAGACGCAGTTTGCCGTCATCGAGCAGCAGATCCATCCCGGCTTCCAGTGCCGCGATGATCTCCGGATGCGGCAGGTTCACCCGGCGCTCATCGCCCGGCGTTGCGTCCAGATCGAGGCGGAACGCCTGACCGCGATGCAGCTGAACCTTGCCGTCAGCGAACTTGCCGACCCGCAGCTTCGGCCCTTGCAGGTCCATCAGGATCCCGAGTGGGTAGTTGAGCTGGCGCTCGACTTCGCGGATCCACTGATAGCGCTTGGCGTGGTCGGCGTGGTCGCCGTGGCTGAAGTTGAGGCGGAAGATATTGACCCCGGCCTCGACCAGCTCGCGGATGTCTTCGATGCCGTCGACGGCAGGCCCGAGGGTGGCGAGGATTTTGACCTTTTTATCAGGCGTCATGATTTAGAGCTCTCGAGGATCAGGATGGCGCGGAAGTCGTTGACGTTGGTGCGGGTCGGCTCGGTGACGATCAGCGCATCGAGCGCCGCGAAGTAGCCGTAACCGTTGTTGTTATCCAGCTCGTCGCTGGCGCTCAGGCCCAGGGCGGCGGCGCGGGCGTAGCTGTCCGGGGTCATGATTGCGCCGGCGTTGTCTTCCGAGCCGTCGATGCCGTCGGTGTCACCGGCCAGCGCATAGACGCCGGGCTGGCCCTTGAGGCTGTCGGTGAGGCTGAGGAGGAATTCGGCGTTGCGTCCGCCACGGCCATTGCCGCGCACGGTCACCGTGGTTTCGCCACCGGAGAGAATCACGCACGGCGCCGCCAGCGGCTGACCGTGATGGATGATCTGGCGCGCGATGCCGGCGTGGACTTTCGCCACTTCGCGGGATTCGCCTTCCAGGTCGCCGAGGATCAGCGTGCTGAAACCGGCCTGACGGCATTTCACCGCCGCCGCATCCAGCGATTGCTGGGGGCGGGCGATCAACTGGAAGTGACTGCGGGCCAGGCTCGGATCACCGGGTTTGACGGTTTCCGATTCCGGGCTTTGCAGCCAGCTGCGCACGGAGGCCGGGATCTCGATGCCGTAGCGCTTGATGATCGCCAGCGCTTCGGCGCTGGTGCTCGGGTCGGCCACGGTCGGGCCGGAGGCGATGACCGTGGCGAGATCGCCCGGCACATCGGAAATCGCGTAGGTATAAACAGTCGCTGGCCAGCAGGCTTCGCCCAGGCGTCCGCCCTTGATCGCCGAGAGGTGCTTGCGCACGCAGTTCATCTCGCCGATGGTTGCGCCGGATTTGAGCAGGGCTTTGTTGATCGACTGCTTGTCGGCCAGGGTGATGCCTTCGGCCGGCAGCGCCAGCAGGGCAGAGCCGCCGCCGGACAACAGGAAAATCACGCGGTCGTCTTCGGTCAGGTTGCTGACCAGTTCCAGCACGCGCTTGGCCACGGCCAGCCCGGCAGCGTCCGGCACCGGGTGCGCGGCTTCGACCACTTCGATTTTTTCGCACGGGGCGCCGTGACCGTAGCGGGTCACCACAAGACCCGAAACTTCACCTTCCCAGCAGCGCTCGACCACTTGCGCCATGGCAGCGGCAGCCTTGCCGGCGCCGATGACGATCACGCGACCTGTGCGATCGGCGGGCAGATGCGCTTCGAGGACCTGGTTCGGATGGGCCGCGTCGATGGCTGTGGCAAACAGCTCGCGCAGCAGTTGTTGCGGATCGACCGACATGGCGGGCTCCCGGAATTCTTGTTATTGGGATAGAGCGACAGCGATGCAGCGACGCGATCCTTATGGGAGCTGGCTTGCCAGCGATTCAGGCGCTGCGGTCTTTCAGGCCGAGCGAGTCGATGCCATCGCGGGCAAGCCCGCTCCCACAGGGAGCGGGTCAGGGACGCAACTTACTTCTTGTCGCGAATCGAGAAGTTGGCCATGTGTTCCAGGCCCTTGATCAGCGCCGAGTGGTCCCAGTTGCTGCCACCGATGGCCGCGCAGGTGCTGAACACTTGCTGGGCGTTGGCGGTGTTCGGCAGGTTGATGTTCAGCTCCTTGGCGCCTTGCAGGGCCAGGTTCAGGTCCTTCTGGTGCAGGCTGATGCGGAAGCCCGGATCGAAGGTGCCCTTGATCATGCGCTCGCCGTGCACTTCGAGAATCTTCGAGGAGGCGAAACCACCCATCAGTGCTTCACGCACCTTGGCTGGATCGGCACCGTTTTTCGAGGCGAACAGCAGGGCTTCGGCGACGGCCTGAATATTCAGGGCAACGATGATCTGGTTCGCCACCTTGGCGGTCTGACCGTCGCCATTGCCACCGACCAGGGTGATGTTCTTGCCCATGGCCTGGAACAGCGGCAGTGCGCGTTCGAAGGCATCGGCGTCGCCACCGACCATGATGCTCAGGGTCGCGGCCTTGGCGCCGACTTCACCGCCGGACACCGGGGCGTCGAGGTATTGCGCACCTTTCTCGTTGATCTTCGCGGCGAAAGCCTTGGTGGCGGTCGGCGAGATCGAGCTCATGTCGATCACCACCTTGCCTTTGCCGATGCCGGCCGCGACGCCGTCGGCGCGGAACAGCACGTCTTCGACCTGCGGGGTATCCGGCACCATGACGATGATGAATTCAGCTTCCTGGGCCACTTCGCGCGGGTTGGCCAGAGCGACGGCGCCAGCGGCGACCAGGTCGGCAGGGGCAGCATCGTGGTGCGCCGACAGGAACAGGCTGTGACCGGCTTTCTGCAGGTTCGCCGCCATTGGGTGGCCCATGATGCCGGTGCCGATAAATCCGATTTTAGCCATGAGAAATTCCTCTTGTTTTTGTCTTGCTCAAGCAAATAGGGGTCAGATCGCGTTGTGGGTCTTCAGCCAGCCGAGGCCCGCTTCAGTGGTGGTCAGCGGTTTGTACTCGCAGCCGACCCAGCCCTGATAACCGATGCGATCGAGGTGTTCGAACAGGAAGCGGTAGTTGATTTCGCCAGTGCCCGGCTCGTTGCGGCCCGGGTTGTCGGCGAGCTGCACATGGTTGATCTCGGCCAGGTGCGATTGCAGGGTGCGGGCCAGATCGCCTTCCATGATTTGCATGTGGTAGATGTCGTATTGCAGGAACAGGTTGGCGCTGCCGACCTGCTCGCGAATCGACAGGGCTTGCGCCGTGTTGTTCAGGTAGAAACCCGGGATGTCGCGGGTGTTGATCGCTTCCATCACCAGTTTGATGCCGACGGCTTGCAGCTTGTCGGCGGCGTACTTGAGGTTGGCGACGAAGGTCTTTTCAACGGTGGCATCGTCCACGCCCTGCGGACGGATACCGGCCAGGCAGTTGACCTGGGTGTTGCCCAGCACCTGTGCGTAAGCGATGGCCAGATCGACCCCGGCGCGGAACTCTTCGACCCGGTCCGGCAGGCACGCGATACCGCGCTCGCCCTTGGCCCAGTCACCGGCCGGCAGGTTGAACAGCACTTGGGTCAGACCGTTGGCGTCGAGTCTGGCCTTGATTTCGGCGGAGCTGAAATCGTACGGGAACAGGTACTCGACACCGCTGAAGCCAGCCTTGGCGGCGGCGTCGAAACGGGCAAGGAAATCCTGTTCGGTGAACAGCATGGACAGGTTGGCTGCGAAACGCGGCATGGTGGTCTCCTAAAACAGTTTTGACACGGTTGGTCAGACTGAACGCGATCAAGTCCCCTCTCCCGGAGGGAGAGGGAGCCGGTTACGTTCAGTCGAGCAACGAAATCGCGGTAGGCGCATCGTTGCCGACCAGCGCCAGGTCTTCGAATTCGTTGACGGCGTTGATCTCGGTCCCCATGGAGATGTTGGTCACACGCTCCAGAATGATCTCGACGATCACCGGCACCTTGAACTCTTCGATCAGCTCTTCGGCCTTGCGCAGGGCAGGAGCGATGTCAGCCGGTTCGAACACACGCAGTGCCTTGCAGCCAAGGCCTTCGGCGACTGCCACGTGGTCGACACCATAACCGTTGAGTTCCGGCGCGTTCAGGTTATCGAAGGACAGCTGCACGCAGTAGTCCATATCGAACCCGCGCTGGGCCTGACGGATCAGCCCCAGGTACGAGTTGTTCACCACGACGTGGATGTACGGCAGTTTGAACTGAGCGCCGACCGCCAGTTCTTCGATCATGAACTGGAAGTCATAGTCCCCCGACAGGGCCACGACTTTACGGTTCGGATCGGCCTTCACCACGCCCAGCGCTGCCGGAATGGTCCAGCCCAACGGGCCGGCCTGGCCACAGTTGATCCAGTGACGCGGCTTGTAGACGTGCAGGAACTGCGCGCCGGCAATCTGCGACAGACCGATGGTGCTGACGTAGCAGGTGTCCTTGCCGAACACCTGGTTCATTTCTTCGTAAACGCGCTGCGGCTTGACCGGCACATTGTCGAAGTGGGTCTTGCGGTGCAGGCTGGCTTTGCGCTGCTGGCAGTCTTGCAGCCAGGCGCTGCGGTTTTTCAGTTTGCCGGCGGCTTGCCATTCACGGGCGACTTCGATGAACACGGTCAGCGCGGCAGCGGCGTCGGAAACGATGCCCAGGTCCGGGGTGAACACGCGGCCGATCTGGGTCGGTTCGATGTCGACGTGAATGAACTTGCGGCCTTCGGTGTAAACGTCGACCGAGCCGGTGTGACGGTTGGCCCAGCGGTTGCCGACACCCAGCACCACGTCGGACTTGAGCAGGGTGGCGTTGCCGTAACGGTGCGAAGTCTGCAGACCGACCATGCCGACCATCAGTGGGTGATCGTCCGGAATGGTGCCCCAGCCCATCAGGGTCGGAATAACTGGAATGCCGGTCAGTTCGGCGAACTCGACCAGCAGCTCGCTGGCGTCGGCGTTGATGATGCCGCCGCCGGCCACCAGCAATGGACGCTCGGCCTGGTCCAGCATCGCCAGGGCTTTTTCGACTTGCACGCGGGTCGCGCTCGGCTTGGCCAGCGGCAGTGGCTGGTAAGCGTCAATGTCGAATTCGATTTCAGCCATCTGCACGTCGAACGGCAGGTCGATCAGCACCGGGCCTGGACGGCCGGAGCGCATTTCGTAGAAGGCTTTCTGGAAGGCGTAAGGCACCTGGCCCGGCTCTAGAACGGTGGTCGCCCACTTGGTCACCGGCTTGACGATGCTGGTGATGTCGACGGCCTGGAAGTCTTCCTTGTGCATACGGGCGCGGGGGGCTTGCCCGGTGATGCAGAGGATCGGGATCGAGTCCGCGGAGGCGCTGTACAGACCGGTGACCATGTCGGTACCGGCCGGGCCGGAAGTACCGATGCACACGCCGATGTTGCCGGCCTTGGTGCGGGTGTAGCCCTCGGCCATGTGCGAGGCGCCTTCAACGTGGCGAGCGAGGACGTGATCGATGCCACCGACTTTCTGCAGGGCGGAGTACAGCGGGTTGATTGCAGCGCCTGGAATGCCAAAAGCGGTATCAACCCCTTCACGGCGCATCACCAGAACGGCGGCTTCGATTGCTCTCATTTTGCTCATGGTTTTGTGCCTCTTTACGTTTTGTAATTGTATACAAGTGGCTTTGCGCAGAGTGTATTCACGGCGGACGGCGCAGGTCAATCCATTTTCTCAAGCGCCTGTTTCATTCGTCGGAAGCCTGTTCTGCTGTGGCTTTTCGTCGCACGAGGCGCTTTTCGAGAATTATTGTATACAAAAAAATAATTCATTGTGTTCTATTTGTTGCATCGGGCTGCGGCACAAACGCGCAGCCCAACGACTTTCCCAATAACAAAATGAGGACGGCACCATGAGCGCTTTAACCTTGAAAGTCGCAGTCAAGCTGGTCAACGAAGCCATCAGCGCAGGGCGGGCCATCTCCGCCGCGCCGCTGACCATCGCGGTACTGGATACCGGCGGCCATCTGGTCACCTTGCAACGCGAAGACGGCGCCAGCCTGCTGCGCCCGAACATCGCCATCGGCAAAGCCTGGGGTGCCATCGCCCTGGGCAAGGGCTCACGCCTGCTGGCGCTGGACGCGCAACAACGCCCGGCGTTCATCGCCGCGCTCAACAGCATGGGGCAGGGCAGCGTCGTGCCGGCACCGGGTGGTGTACTGATTCGGGATCAGGCGGGGAACGTGCTGGGTGCGATCGGCATCAGCGGCGATCTGTCGGACATCGATGAGCAGGTGGCAATCAAGGCCGTGGAGGCACTGGACCTGCGGGCGGATGCGGGGGTGGCGGCCTGAGTGGCTAAAACCGGATAGTCGCTGAAACGCACAAGCCCGCCCTCACAGGATGATGTGAGGGCGGGCTTGTTTGTGTCTGGAGGTGCGGACTTCAGTCCGGCTCGCAGCCCTTGAGCACCAACCGGATGATGGTTTGTGCTGCCGCTTCATAGTCGGCTTCGTCGAGCTTGTCCTTGCCGGTGACGGCGGAGATCTGCCAGTCGAAGTCGGCGTAGGTCTGGGTTGCGGCCCAGATGCTGAACATCAGGTGGTTGGGGTCGATCGGGGCGATCTGGCCGCGGTCGATCCAGGTCTGGATGCAGTCGATATTATGCTTGGCCTGGCCGTTGAGCTGCTCGACCAGGTCGGCGCTCAGGTGCGGGGCGCCGTGCATGATTTCGCTGGCGAACACCTTGGAGGCGAAGGGCAGGTCGCGGGAGATGCGGATCTTCGAGCGGATGTAGCCGCTCAGCACTTCGCTCGGTACGCCGTCCGGGTTGAACGGGGTCGAGGCCTGCAGAATCGGCACGATGATACTTTCCAGCACCTCGCGGTAGAGGTTTTCCTTGGACTTGAAGTAGTAATAGACGTTGGGCTTGGGCAGTCCTGCCTTGGCGGCGATGTCGCTGGTTTTGGTCGCAGCGAAGCCCTTGTCGGCAAACTCTTCACTGGCTGCACGCAGGATCAGTTCTTTGTTGCGCTCGCGGATTGTGCTCATAAACCCGGTGGTTCCTTGCCTGTTCTGGCGGTTGCGCATGGTAGCACCGGCCTCGCGCGGCGCTCAACAATGCCCCGTGTGGCCTGCAGTCGCGGTATGCTGCGCGGCATTATTCACATAAGGAAACAAGATTCATGGCAGGAAGCAGTTTGCTGGTGCTGATCGACGACATCGCCACCGTTCTGGACGACGTTGCGTTGATGACCAAAATGGCTGCCAAGAAGACCGCCGGCGTGCTCGGCGACGACTTGGCGCTCAATGCCCAGCAGGTCTCCGGCGTACGCGCGGAGCGGGAAATCCCCGTCGTTTGGGCGGTGGCCAAGGGCTCGTTCGTCAACAAACTGATTCTGGTGCCGTCGGCGCTGGCGATCAGTGCGTTCGTGCCGTGGCTGGTGACGCCACTGTTGATGGTCGGTGGCGCCTACCTGTGTTTCGAAGGTTTCGAAAAACTCGCGCACAAATTCCTGCACAGCAAGGCTGAAGACGAGGCCGAGCATGCGCAGTTGGTTGAAGCCGTGGCTGATCCGGCAACCGATCTGGTGGCGTACGAGAAGGACAAGATCAAGGGCGCGATCCGCACCGACTTTATCCTCTCGGCGGAAATTATCGCCATCACCCTCGGCACCGTGGCCGATGCTTCGCTGACCCAGCAAGTGATCGTGATGTCGGGCATCGCCATCGTCATGACCGTAGGCGTTTACGGTCTGGTGGCCGGCATCGTCAAACTCGATGACCTCGGTCTGTGGCTGACCCAGAAGCCCGGGCAGATGGCCAAAAGCATCGGCAACAGCATTCTGCGTGCGGCGCCTTACATGATGAAAAGCCTGTCGGTAATCGGCACTGCTGCGATGTTCCTGGTCGGTGGCGGCATCCTGACCCACGGCGTGCCGGTGGTGCATCACTGGATCGAAAGCGTCGGCGCAGCGGCCGGTGGCGCCGGGTTTGTGGTGCCGATGCTGTTGAACGGCGTGGCGGGGATCATCGCGGGTGCGGTTGTGCTGGCGGGCGTGTCCGTGATCGGCAAAGTCTGGAAAGCCCTGAAAGGCTAAATCCTGAAGCAAACAAAAAGGCCATTCGATTCGCATCGAATGGCCTTTTTTGTGGCTGGCATTTTTACTCGGCGATCTGCAACTTGCGCGACTCGGTGTAGACGTAGCGCACCTTCTCGTACTCGAACGGTGAGTTCAGCTGGCCGTAGCGGAAGCTGGTCTGGTAACGCTTGTCGACGCCGCGCAGTACCCAGACTTCCGGATGGTTGGAGCTGACTTCCGAGACGTTGAGGAAGTTGATCGCGGACTCGGCGGTGTAGTCCACGGCCAGACCTGCGGTATCGCGCAGGTTCGACGGGCCGAGGATTGGCAGCACGAAGTAAGCACCGCCCGGCACGCCATAGAAGCCCAGGGTCTGGCCGAAGTCTTCGTTCTGGCGCGGCAGGCCCATGGCTGTGGCCGGATCCCAGAGCCCGGCGATGCCGATAGTGGTGTTGAGCAGCAGGCGCGCGGTGGTTTCCATCGAGCGCTTGCCCTTGAACTGCAACAGGCTGTTGACCAGGTTCGGCACGTCGCCAATGTTGTTGAAGAAGTTGCTCACGCCGGTGCGCACGAAGCTCGGGGTGATGTAGCGATAGCCATCGACCACCGGCAGGAACACCCATTGGTCGAAGCGGTAGTTGAAGTGGTAGACGCGGCGGTTCCACTCTTCCAGCGGGTCGTAGACGTTCAGCGCGCTGAGGGTCGAGCGCTCGAACTCGCGCTGATCCAGCCCCGGGTTGAATTTGAGTTTGGACAGCGGCTCCTTGAAGCCGTCGCTGTCGATGACCACCGGTGCATTGGCTTTGCTGTTGTCGGCCTGGGCCATACCTGCACTGAGGAGCGCTGCAATCAGCAGGAGATATTTAGCCACGGAAGAACTCCAGCATGGCGTCGCTGTTGACGCGGTAGTTAAGGTTGCCGCAATGGCCGCCCAGCGGGTAAACGGTCAGGCGATCGCCGAAGGTCCGGCGCAGGAAACCGAGGTCGCCCGGGCCGAGGATCACGTCATCGGCGTTGTGCATGACGGCGATTTTCGGGCTGTCGTGCAGGTAATCCTTCAGGGCGTACAGGCTCACCTGATCGATCAGTTGCAGCAGGCTGCCGCCGTCTGTGCGGGCGCGCCACATCGGGATCACCTGTTCGGTGAGGTAGCAGTCGAAGTCGCACTGCAGCGCACGCTTTAGGAACGGCGTGAGGCTAGTGCCTTCGGTGATCGGGAATTTCGGCGGAGTGATCAGGCCGCGACGGTTGATCAGGTCGGAAGTGAACGCGATATCCGCCGCCGAGAAACGGAACGAGGTGCCGATCAGCATCGCCATCTGTTCGTTGCTCAGGTGCTGCTTGGACTGCTGGAAGTCGTAGAGCAGTGCATCGTTGAGGTCGATGTAGCCTTTTTGCTGGAAGTAGCGGGTCAGTTTGCTCAGCACCAGTTCATAGAAGGTGGTGCTGTTGTTGATGCCCTTGACCTCGGTCTGCACCAGCTTGTCGAGGTTGGTGATAGAGGTGTAGAGGTTGACCGGCGGATTCAGCAGCAGGACTTTCTTGAAGTTGAAGCTGCGCCGGGTTTCATCCAGATGGGCCACGAACGCCGCGTCCAGCGCGCCGAGGCTGTAGCCGCTGAGGTAATAGTCAGTGACCGGCAGTTTCGGGTTCTGCGCCCGCACGGCCTGCATCACCCGGTACATGTCTTCGGCATCTTCCTTGGTCACGCCGGGGGTGGCGAAACGCGAGGCGGCGCTCATGAAGTCGAAGCTGGTCGGCGATGACAGCTGCACGACGTGGTAACCGGCCTTGTAATAAAGCTTCTTCAGGTATTCGTTGAGCGTGCTGTCGTAGCGCGCGCCGGTGCCGGCGATCAGAAAGATCAGCGGTGCGGCCTTGTCCTGGGTGGCGATGCGATAGGTCAGTTTTTTCACTGGCCAGAAATTGTCCGGCAGGATGAATTCGCGCTCGGGGCGCAGGGTGACGCTGCGATCAGTCTGATCGATGTCGTCGTCCAGTGGCAGATCAGGGCGCAAGTCCGGCGGCGTGGTGGCGATGGTCGCCTCGAACGGGTTGGTCAGGGGATAGCCATAGCTGGCGGCGTCGATATCCACCGCCAGCGCGGACGCACTCAGAATAAGGCCGCCAAACAGGGCGGCGAAGCGCAAGGAACGGAGCATGACTAGATCCCTTAGAGGAAGGTGCCGAATGAGGTTCGCAGGCTATGACCACCGGGTTTGCGCCAAAGTGCCATGCCACGGCACCAAACTGACGGAATTCGGAGTAATAGTAGCCGGACGATACACTTTGCAAGGAAGGAATGACCAGTTAAGAGTTGTTAGTCCTTGCGTATGCGCGGCGGCAGATTAAGCTGGCCGCCGATTTCATCGATTGGAGTGTTCCATGTCCCGCCGCTTGCCCGTGATTCTGCTGCTCGTTCTGTTGCCGCTGTGGCTGGCCGCCAGTTATGGCGCGCGTTATGGCTTCATGGAGGATGCGCAGTGGGTGGGCATCTGCGTGGATGAGGCGAGCCGCTGGGAATGCTCGGTGCGCTCGAACCTGGGCCTGATGATTCATTTCCAGATGCTGGGCTGGGCGGCGGTCGCGGCTGCGGTGATCGGTTTTGTCGTGCCGGGATGGGCAGGGTGGTGGCTGGCGGTGCTGGCGCTGGTGTTCGGGTTGCCGGCGCTGGCGCTGTACAACACGACGCTGGCGGTGTTTGCGGTGGTGATTGCCGGGTTGCGACTGGTCCGGGAATCCCGCGACGCCTGATCGTCAGTCATCGCGGGTAATCTCTATGAGTCAACCCTCGCGAACCCGCAGGCAGCGCCAAAGTGCAGCCACCATCAACACGCTGACCAGCGCCCAACCCCACGCCTGCTGATTCTGCAATCCTTCACGGAACAGCTGCGGCGCAATGCCTGCGCCGATGATGAAGGTCAGCAGGGCAATCTCTCGACGGGCCACTCGCACTGGACGGCACAGGTAAACCAGCGCCGGCAGGATGAACGCCACGCTCGGGAAGCTGCGATAGCGCGGATCGAACACCAACTCCAGCATCATCACCGCAGCGGCAAAACCGGCTGCCGCCACCAGCCAGCCGGCCCGTCGCTCGAAAGCGTTGAACGCCCGTTCACGCCAGCCATTACGGGCGCTCAAGGTCAGCGCGGCATGGGCCAGCACCAACAGATTCAAAGCCGTCAGCAACCCGACCCACAACCATTCGCTGGCAAACCGCGTGGTGACCCGGGCCAGATCACTCCAGGCACCGATCGAACAGGCGGCGAGGGCGCCGAGCAGCGGCAGGATCAGTGCCGAACGCGTCGTACTAACCCGACCGCCCAGCAGCAATGTTCCGAGGAAAATCAGCCCGCCGACCGCCAGCCACTGCGACCAGTACGGCACGTTCGACACCGGGCCGGCCAGCACGCCCTTGTCTTGGCGATCAGCATCGAACAGCCCCCAGTAACCGCCGACCGCGCCTTCGCTGCCGCGCTTCCATGGCTGGTCGAACGCTTCGATCAGGTTGTAACGCCAGCCCTCCTTTTCGGCGAGGGTGACAAAACCACGAATGAACTTGGCCTCGTTGACCCGGCTCGGCAGGGCGGTCTCGCGCTGGCGACCTTCGCTCGGCCAGCCGGTTTCGCCAATCATCACGTCCTTGGGGGCGAACTTGTTGCCGAACACCTGGCGCACTTCCGCTACATGATGCAGCGCGGCGTCGATGTTCGACGGATCGTCTTCCCAGTACGGCAGCAAATGAATGGTCAGGAAATCAACCGCCGGCGCGACTTCCGGGTGCTTGAGCCAGAACTCCCAGACATCGGCATAGGTCACCGGCTGCTTGATGTGGCTCTTGACCTTGTTGATCAGCTTCACCAGCTGGGTCGCGGTAACCTCTTTGCGCAGCAAGGCTTCGTTGCCGACGATCACGGCGCTGACCACATCCGGGTTGGCGTTGGCCGAGGCGATCAGCAAGTCGACTTCCTTCTCGGTGTCCACCGGATTGCTGTTGACCCACGCACCGATCATCAACTTCAAACCATGTTTGCGCGCCAGATCCGGCAGCGCTTCGAGGCCGCTCATTGAGTAGGTGCGGATGCATTCAAAGCGGGTGGCGAGCAGGGCGAGGTCGGCGTCCATGCGCTCCGGGCGCAGTTTGAACGGCACGTCGAACGGCGACTGGTCTTTGTCGAACGGGGTATAGGAGGCGCATTGCAGCTTGTGGGTAGGGGTGGCGACGTCCGGCAGGATCACCGGTTTACCGAGGCCGTACCAGAAACCGCACAGGGCAAACAGCCCGAGCAGGCAGGCGAACAGATAGGGAAGAAAGGGGAAACGGGAAGTCGCGGACATGGTCAGGCCGAGTGGCTGCAAAGCGACGCATGTTACCTGCATTTATAAGCAGGTTGGTGGCCCGCACGATTTTGACATGCAAAGTTCGGGCGGATTGTCTGGCGCCAAATATCCGGACGCAGTTAATGGCTTTCTGATGTCGTTTCTCATTGCTTCGAGGTCGCTGGCAGAGCAGGTCTTATCGGGCGTCAGGTTGATGATCAAAAGCGTCAGTACTCCGCTGATGTTCTAACGAGTTTGCGGTCAGGCGTGATGGGGGCGCTGTGCACCATAACAATACGTTGACGATGCCCGGCATCCGCCGGGCGCAGCATTTCGGGGAAGTAACGATGAAGATGCGACGACTTTTAGGCGCAGGTGCCGCTCTGGTACTTGCGATGAGCTCCACTTTCGCCAGCGCTGAAAAACAGACCCTGAACATCGGTTACGTTGACGGCTGGTCCGACAGCGTCGCGACCACTCACGTGGCAGCCGAAGTGATCAAGCAGAAACTCGGCTACGACGTGAAACTGCAGGCCGTCGCCACCGGCATCATGTGGCAGGGCGTTGCCACCGGCAAACTCGACGCCATGCTCTCGGCCTGGCTGCCAGTGACCCACGGCGAATACTGGACCAAGAACAAGGATCAGGTCGTCGATTACGGCCCGAACTTCAAGGACGCGAAAATCGGTCTGATCGTGCCGGAGTACGTCAAGGCCAAGACCATCGAAGACCTGAAAACCGACGACTCCTTCAAGAATCGCATCGTCGGCATCGATGCCGGTTCGGGCGTGATGCTCAAGACCGATCAGGCGATCAAGGATTACGGCCTCGACAAATACACCCTCAAGGCCAGTTCCGGCGCCGGCATGATTGCCGAGCTGACTCGCGCCGAGAAGAAAAACGAATCCATCGCCGTCACCGGCTGGGTGCCGCACTGGATGTTCGCCAAGTGGAAACTGCGCTTCCTCGACGACCCGAAAGGCGTGTATGGCGCGGCTGAAACCGTGAACAGCATCGGCAGCAAGGAACTGGCGACCAAGGCGCCGGAAGTGGCCAAGTTCCTGAAGAACTTCCAGTGGGCTTCGAAAGACGAAATCGGCGAAGTCATGCTGGCAATTCAGGACGGTGCAAAACCTGACGCAGCGGCCAAGGATTGGGTTGCCAAGCACCCTGAGCGTGTTGCCGACTGGACCAAGTGATTTAAGCCGAAGCGTCTAATCTGCGCTTCCCAGGGCCGCCCGACATGACCGTCGGGCGGCCTTTTTTGTTTGTCCTCTATTAATAGGCAGCGTTGGCCGTTTTCGATCCGTCTGGAAATTGGCAAAAACGTCATGGCGTTCTACTACTAAGGTCGTCTGGAACCCGGCTCGCAGCCGCATACAGTGGATATGTTCCAAAAATAAAAATCTGTGCTGCGAGGATAAAAACAATGAACGACAGCATTTACCTCTCGATTCAGAACAGCCCGCGCTTCAAGGAGCTGGTCAAGAAAAGAGAAAGGTTCGCCTGGATACTCTCGGCGATCATGCTCGGGCTCTACTCCGGCTTCATCCTTCTGATCGCGTACGGGCCGCAAGTGCTCGGGACGAAAATCAGTCCCGAATCATCCATCACCTGGGGCATCCCGATCGGTGTCGGACTGATTGTCTCGGCCTTCATCCTGACCGGCATTTACGTGCGCCGCGCCAATGGCGAGTTCGACGACCTGAACAACGCGATTCTCAAGGAGGCTCAGCAATGATCCGGCGTCTACTGGCTCTTTTGAGCATCGCAGCGTTCGCTCCGGCCGTCTGGGCCGCTGACGCCCTGACCGGCGAAGTCCACAAACAACCACTCAACGTTTCCGCGATCGTCATGTTCGTGGTGTTCGTTGGCGCGACCCTGTGCATCACCTACTGGGCGTCCAAGCGCAACAAGTCGGCGGCCGACTACTATGCGGCGGGCGGCAAGATCACCGGTTTCCAGAACGGTCTGGCAATTGCCGGTGACTACATGTCGGCGGCGTCCTTCCTGGGTATTTCCGCGCTGGTGTTCACCTCCGGCTACGACGGCCTGATCTACTCGATCGGCTTCCTGGTGGGCTGGCCGATCATTCTGTTCCTGATCGCCGAGCGTCTGCGTAACTTGGGTAAATACACCTTTGCCGACGTGGCGTCCTACCGCCTCGGGCAAACCCAGATCCGCACCCTGTCGGCCTGCGGTTCGCTGGTGGTGGTAGCGTTCTACCTGATCGCGCAAATGGTCGGTGCCGGCAAGCTGATCCAGCTGCTGTTCGGTCTCGACTACCACGTCGCGGTGATTCTGGTCGGTATCCTGATGTGCCTGTACGTGCTGTTCGGCGGCATGCTGGCGACTACCTGGGTGCAGATCATCAAGGCGGTGCTGTTGCTGTCCGGTGCCTCGTTCATGGCGCTGATGGTGATGAAGCACGTCAACTTCGACTTCAACACCCTGTTCTCCGAAGCCATCAAGGTTCACGCCAAGGGTGAAGCGATCATGAGCCCGGGCGGTCTGGTCAAAGACCCGATCTCGGCGTTCTCCCTGGGTCTGGCGCTGATGTTCGGTACCGCCGGCCTGCCGCACATCCTGATGCGCTTCTTCACCGTTAGCGACGCGAAAGAAGCCCGTAAGAGCGTGCTGTACGCGACCGGTTTCATTGGCTACTTCTACATCCTGACCTTCATCATCGGCTTCGGCGCGATCCTGCTGGTCAGCACCAACCCGGCCTTCAAAGATGCGGCGGGCGCTCTACTCGGCGGCAACAACATGGCGGCGGTGCACCTGGCCAATGCCGTGGGCGGCAGCGTGTTCCTCGGCTTCATCTCGGCGGTAGCGTTCGCGACCATTCTGGCGGTCGTGGCCGGTCTGACCCTGGCCGGGGCTTCGGCGGTGTCTCACGACCTGTACGCCAGCGTGATCAAGAAGGGCAAGGCCAACGAGAAGGATGAGATCCGCGTTTCGAAGATCACCACCATCGCGCTGGGCGTTCTGGCCATTGGCCTGGGCATCCTGTTCGAAAGCCAGAACATTGCGTTCATGGTTGGCCTGGCGTTCTCCATCGCGGCAAGCTGCAACTTCCCGGTGCTGCTGCTTTCGATGTACTGGAAGAAGCTGACCACTCGTGGCGCCATGATTGGCGGCTGGCTGGGCCTGGTGAGTGCGGTGGGTCTGATGATTCTTGGCCCGACCATCTGGGTGCAGATTCTGCATCATGAGAAGGCGATCTTCCCTTACGAGTATCCGGCGTTGTTCTCGATGATCATTGCGTTTATCGGGATCTGGTTCTTCTCGGTCACCGATAAGTCGGCCGAAGCCGAGAATGAGCGTGCGCTGTTCTTCCCGCAGTTTGTGCGTTCGCAGACTGGGTTGGGGGCTAGTGGGGCGGTTTCGCACTGAGGCTTTTTGTGTAGGTTGAGTTGAATGAAAATGCCCTGGTCGAGAGATTGGGGCATTTTTTTGTGGGCGGTTATCGGATGTTCTTGGGGGTTGGGTGAATATCCGTTGCTGCGGTAACGGCTTCTTAGGGTTTCGCCCTTACGGCGAGTCACCTTTTCCAAACGCCGAAAAGGTAACCCAAAAGGCTTTACCCTGACGTTCGGCCCTCGCTGTGGCTCGGGTTCCTTCGCTCCGGGATTGATCCGGGGGCATCGCCTACGGTTTGCTTCGCTGCACCTCCTCTCGATGTGTTTGGCTTCGCCAAACGGTCGC